>JBAVDL010000109.1:0-55398 GCA_049587175.1 Thermoactinomyces sp. | reverse complement strand
GCTCAAGGTAAAACATGTTTCCCTTCATATAAATGGATTCCAGACGCTGTTTGCAGGTTTGGCGCAAAATCTGCAATTCTTTCTCAACTTTTTGCTGTTCTTCTTTTTTCGCCTGTACCATTTTTTTCAATTCATAAACGCGGGAATCCAGCTGGTTCAACTCTTTTTCCGCAGATTCAATCCGGGTCAAAACCTTCTGCAAATCTTGCCTGGCCAGTTCTTTCCTTTTTTCCAGCTGCAATATCTTCTGATCACGTTCCCGAATATCCTCTTTCTTCTCATCAATCAAAGCGGAGTTGGTCATCGCAAAGCTGTTGGTTGGTACCAAAGAAAAAACCAGCAAAAAAGAAAACATCCAGACAAAACATTTCTTTTTCACTTTGCTCCTCCTCCGAAGGTCCTCCGTTTACACCTTCAAGAAACGGCGTACAGAAATAATACTTCCCAGTGTTCCGATCACAATTCCCAAAGCAAAGATGCTGAGCGTAACATACAGGCCCAACGACAGAATCGGCATCAGCTTCAGAATGGAGGCGGCTTCTCCTGCACCCAGGATAGAATAGCCTATCTGATAGAGAGTCAGAACGATTATCGTCGGGAAGATGGCGCCAACCAGACCGATAAACGCTCCCTCAATAAAGAACGGCCATCTGATAAACCAGTTGCTTGCTCCGACCAGACGCTGAATTTCAATTTCCCTTCTGCGGGCAATAATCGTCAATTTAATGGTATTGGAAATCAGGAAAGCGGCCAGTACAGCCAGTCCCAACCCGAAGACCAAAACAATATTGCGAACCCAGCCCGACAGATTCAGGAGACGGTCGGTCACTCCCTCACCGTGGTCAGCAACGCTGACTCCTGAAATAGCTTCTACTTTCCTGTCCAACTCTTCAATCATCTGCGGATCTTTTGGAACAACGGTTATGATGTCAGGCAGCGGGTTTTTTCCTTCACCCTCATAACCGCGGAAAATTTCCGTGCCATCTTCTCCCCATTGGGCTTTTAACTGACGCAAACCTTCCTCCTTGGGAACCAGCTCGGCACTTTTAACCTCCGGCATGGACCGGATCTGTTTCAATACCTGAAGTTGCTGGTCATCGGTCAACTGTTCGGCAAGCGATGCACGTACGGCTACCTGCTTGTCCAGTTCCGCAGCCATATAGCGAACGTTGAAAGCGAAAATGAGGAAAATCCCAAAGATAAACAGAGTAACGGCTACCGCACTGATCGCCGCAAAGCTCATCCATGCATTACGGCGCACACCGCGATAGGCTTCCCTGAAGTGCCGGGAGAGTGTCTCAATCTTCATAACCGTACTCACCTCCGATTTCATCTCTTACTATAACCCCTTGTTCAATGGCAATAACCCGTTGTCTGAGTGTATTTACAATTTCCTTGTTATGGGTAGCCATCACGATGGTTGTACCCCGGCGATTGATTTCCTCAAGCAAATACATAATATCCCAGGAATTCTCCGGATCCAGGTTTCCTGTAGGCTCGTCCGCGATCACAAAACTTGGATTATTGACAATTGCACGAGCAATTGCTACACGTTGCTGTTCCCCTCCTGACAATTGCGAGGGAAGTGCATGCATCCGGTCAACCAGACCTACCAGTTCCAGTACCTCATGCACTCGCGGTTTGATTTTTCGTCTCGGCGCCTCGATCGCTTCCATGGCAAATGCCACATTTTCAAAAGCAGTCATGTGTGGCAACAGTTTGAAATCCTGGAATACAACGCCGATTTTGCGGCGGACATGAGGAATCTTCCAATCCCGTACCCGCTTTACATTCACACCGTTGATCAACACAACTCCGTGTGTTGGTTTCTCTTCCCTGTACATCAATTTGATAAATGAACTTTTTCCCGCTCCACTCGGTCCGACAACATAAACAAATTCTCCTTGGTCTATGCGGATATCCACACCGCGAAGAGCCTCGACACCATTAGGATAGACCTTCCACACATCATGCATTTCAATCACGAAAACTCACCCCAGGAAACATGATTTTCAATATAGTTAACCCTTTATCCGATTTTCTCCTGCAATAATTAATACTACCAAAAAAAATCAGCTTCTTCATCCCAAAAACATCATATAATTAAATGAATGCATTTTTCCTATAAATATCTTGTGTAAGCGACAAAAACTACTTCAATATTATAACATCATTCCGTCCAATCCTAGATAAACATTTGCAATATCACTTTTTATTCAAAAATATAAAAAACCCCAACGAAATTGATTTGGGGTACCATCGTAACATAATTTATCAGACTAGTAAATATTGGTCAGCTTTTTACGGTTTTCTTCCAGTGTTTCTTTCTTTCTGGCCAATGTCTCCAGCACTTGCTTTTTGGCTGTGCCGCCAAAGCTTTTGCGTGCCTCTACCACCTGGTTCAATTCCAGAGCCTCATATACGTCTTCCCCGATCTCCGGCGAAAACCGGCGGAATTCCTCCAGAGAACAATCAGTCAGTATTTTTTGATGCTGCAGCGAATAAAGAACCATTCGGCCCACAATTTCATGTGCCTTGCGGAACGGAATTCCCTTGTTAACCAGATAATCTGCCAGGTCGGTGGCATTGGCAAAGCCCTGACTGGCATTCTTTTTCATCTGCTCCACATTTACTTCCATGGTATCAATCATGGCCGCCATCAAACCCAGCGAACCTTTCAATGTTTTCACCGTATCAAAAATTCCTTCCTTGTCTTCCTGCAAATCCTTGTTATATGTCAACGGCAATGCTTTCAGTGTCGTAAGCATGGCCATCAAATGCCCGAAAACCCTGCCGGTTTTGCCGCGGATCAGTTCCGGGATATCCGGATTTTTCTTTTGCGGCATCATGCTGCTTCCCGTGCAAAAGGCATCATCAAGCGTGATATACTGGAACTCTTCGCTGGACCACAAAATCAGTTCTTCTGAGATGCGCGACAAATGAACCATTACCAGCGAACAGATGGAAAGCAGTTCCACCAGATAGTCACGATCGCTTACAGCATCCATACTGTTATCATACAGGGCGGAAAATCCCAGTTCCTCTGCTACCATCTGCCGGTTTACAGGAAAGGTGGTTCCGGCGATTGCCCCGGCACCAAGCGGACAATGATTAACCCGCTTGTAACTGTCCAGCAGACGGTCTACATCCCGTTCAAACATGGAAACATACGCAAGCAGATGATGAGCAAGCCGAACAGGCTGGGCCCGCTGCAAATGGGTATAGCCGGGCAAAATGGTATCGATATGTTTTTCGGCCTGCCTCAGCAAAGCCTCTTGCAGCAAAAGGATTTGCCTGACCAGTTCCACCGTTTCTTTTCGTACATACAGATGCATATCCAGCGCCACCTGGTCATTGCGGCTTCGCCCGGTATGAAGCTTTCCCCCGACTGGGCCGATTTCATCAATCAGCATTTTTTCTATATTCATATGAATATCTTCATGTTCAATAGAAAAATCGGCTTTCCCCTCACGGATTTTTTGCCGGATCTTCAGCAGGCCCTGATGGATTTGCTGTGTTTCTTCATCTGTAAGAATCCCGCAAGCGCCGAGCATTTTCACATGAGCCATGCTGCCCTGGATATCTTCCTCAGCCAGTTCCTTGTCAAAGGAAATTGAGGCATTAAACTCTTCCACCCACTGGTTGGTTTTTTTCGTAAACCGTCCGCCCCACAGTTTCATGGTTTTCCTCCTTTTTATTCACACTTGCATAAATATGCGTTGGCAAGCCCCATAATTTGATAAAACCGACTGCGGCCTGGTGATCAAAGCTGTCTTCCTTGGAGTAAGTGGCCAATTCCTTATTATACAAGGAATAAGGGGAGGTTCTTCCGGTTACCGTGGCATGCCCTTTGAATAAAGTCATACGGACTTTCCCTGTTACATTCTTTTGTGTCTCTTCAATAAAGGCATCCAATGCCTTTTTCAGCGGCGAAAACCAGAGTCCGTCGTATACCAGTTCTGCCCATTTCTGTTCAACCACAGGCTTGAATCGGACAATGTCCCTGGTTTGGGTTAAAAACTCCAGTTCCTTGTGCGCCTGAATCAGGGTATGCGCTCCCGGGCATTCATAAACTTCACGGGATTTGATGCCCACCAGTCTGTTTTCCACATGGTCAATCCGGCCAATGCCATGTTTGCCTGCGATGTAATTCAGTTGTTCAATGATTTTCGCAAAAGAAAGATGAACGCCATTCAAATGGGTTGGAACACCCTTTTCAAATACAATCTCTACTTCTTCCGGCTGGTCTGGTGTATCCTGCAACGGGAGCGTCCATTCATAAGCTTCTTCCGGCGGAGCTTGCCATGGATCTTCCAGTTCTCCCGATTCACAGCTTCTTCCCCACAGATTTTGGTCAATACTGAACGGTTTTTCCAGATTGACCGGAATCGGAATTCCGTGTTTTTCGGCATATTCGATCTCCTCATCCCTGCTCATTCCCCATTCCCGTACAGGGGCAACGACTTTTAGAGCGGGATTTAACGCCGCCACCGAAACATCAAACCGTACCTGATCATTCCCTTTTCCCGTACATCCATGGGCAACCGCTACAGCCCCTTCCTCATTGGCAATCCGGACAAGCATTTCAGAAATAAGCGGGCGGGACAATGCCGAATTCATCGGGTATTTTCCTTCATACAAGGCATTGGCCTTTAAAGCCGGCAGCAGATAGTGATCGGCAAAAATCTCCTTGGCATCAATAACAACCGATTTTATGGCTCCAACTTTCAACGCTTTTTCCTTTACAAAGTCCAGGTCTTTTCCTTCACCCACATCCAGCGCAACCGCCACCACATCGTATCCGTACTCTTCTTTCAACCATGGAATAGCAACCGATGTATCTAAACCGCCCGAATAAGCTAACACGATTTTTCCTTTGCTCATCAGTACCCCTCACTTTAATAAAAATTCATTTATATGAATGATTATACATCTTATTCATAAAAAATCTACCCCCTTTTTTTAAAAATTCCACACCTGCCAGTTTCTGAAAAAGAACAAACGACTGAACATCCTGCTATTGTTTCACTTCCATCCCACGGGCAAAAAATAGGAAAGATTGCCGGTAATTTTCTGGTCTACCCGGGCCATGACGGCCGATGCCTTTCCACCGATCAGAAAGACTCCCCAAAGCAACTCTCCCCGGTAAGGCCCCCGCAAGGTTTCCACCTCGACTTTTTCCAGCTCCGCCATCTGCTGGTATATCATCGGTTGATCCCAATATTCCTTTTCCTGATCCCGGGCAATCAGCTTTCCATTTTCATCAAACAGGGAAACCGCTCCTCCTTCACGGCCAAAAAACGGCTTACTGACATAAGGGCATTTCCCTGCAAAGCGATTTTCCAAATACGTCGGCAACATATATCTTTTAATGATTTCCCGTTCGTCCGAATGAAAAAATGTGTCGGTTTCATACAAATTCCAGATAAGTGCCTGCAAAGCCTTTGTCTGGGAAAGAAGGGCTGCCGGAGGATTGATCGTAACCAGTCCCGGCTTTGCCATCAGCGAAAGGAGATGGGCTCCCGTCGGATATCCATCGTCATCTGTTTCTTCAGCCAATATTTCAAGCGCATGCAATCGGTATAAAACATCAACATGCACATAACCATCACCCGGTATGTATGCATATAACCGGCTTCCCCGAACTGCCAGGGCCGACAAGGGAACAAAGCGGGCCGAAAGCCCTGACTTCTCCATTAAAAAACGGGTAGTTCCCGCATCTTCCTCAAAAGTATCCAGAGAACTGAATACAATATTTTCTGTATTCGATCCTTCTTCCTGGTATCTGGAGATAACCCTGGCAAAGGCGTTTGACAGATGATCATCCATTCCCTCATTGGGATCCATATAGTCCAGGGCCTTGCAAACACAGCCATTAACATAAAAGGCTTCTACAATCCCTGTCGGCGTATCACTGTTAAATTCCAGCATTTTCAGTCCCTGCGGGGTATTGGCAAAATCAAACCGTCCGATAACCGTAGGCCAGTCCACGCATAACGGCTGACGTACAGCGGCAAAGGCTTCCTCCGGAATTCCCAGTTCCTTCAGCAATTGATCATCGGCACGCCTGACAACAGAAACGGTCCGGGCAAAAATTTTACCCAACTGTTCAGCAGCAAACTGCAATTCTTTATAAAGGGATGGTTTCATGGGATAAACCGTAGCCAAGGCATATTCCTGGCCATACATGGTATCCCATGTAAAAATGTTCTCTTCATTTAACCGGGAGTAGATCTTTTTTCTCTTTAGTGCATAATCCGAAAACATCTGCTTCATCCCCCTGAACGGCTGCCTCTGCCAATCCCGGATTTGTACGAAGCGGAACCGGAACTTTTATAGCCTGAAGAGACAAGTGATTCTTCCTTGATGTAATACTTTTTCTTTCCATCAATCACCAGATAGCTGTCCGAATCATACCGGCTCTGGTCATCATCACACAACCCGTCCCGGTTCTTGTCCGTACAAACTTCCAGGTCATCATCACAACCGGCAAGCGGAACCGTCAGCATGGCCAAAGCAAACAGGCCCACCAGCTTTTGACTATTCTTCATGATGAAATTCTCCTTCCTTCAAAATCGGCACCGCATAGATGACATACACATACCTGTTTTCATCTATTTCGGTTGAAGTCTTTTCCCACACCTGGCCTTTTGCCTGATACAAACTGCCCAGCAAATGAAGCAAGGCTGCTTGCGGTTCGTGAAAATGATAGCGACAAACCAGAGGATAACAAGACCAATCTTCATGAAAATGGCGCAATTCGATGCGAATTCCTTCCCAGTCAGGACCAAATCGCACCCGGTCATCAAGTACTTTTTCTTCCACGCTTCGCCTGACATATATCTTGTGTACGGGCGGATTTGCCTCTGCCTGGATCCGTTCAAAAACATCCTTTCCCTTGACAAAATAGTCACAGGCGAATCGCATCAGGATTTCTGCCCTGGAAATGGACGGATAAGTATACAAGACAGAAATTTTCTCTTCATTCTCGAGTAAATGGTATTCCAACCTCTCCATATTTCTCCTCAGTTCTAAATAATAAGTTTTTAAAAAACAATAATATTATATTAAAATGACAAAAAATTGCCATATTATAGCGGTTAAGGAAACAGATGTTTTTAAAACATCTGTTTATATTTCAGAAAATTATGCATGGTTTTTTTTAATACAATAAATTCTGCTCTTTGAGCAACTATACATTGGCAACCTCTTTGCGGGTTTTTACGATATGGCCAACGTAAAGAACAATTGCAATCAGCACGATGTAAAATCCGTACTTTAACCATTCCGCATCCTGGAACAAAGGTTGGATCAGTTTTTCATCCGCAATCATTTTCGCGGCAGTAAAAACCAGCACTCCTGAACCGATATATAAAATAAAAGGATACTTTTCCAGCAATTTAATAAACAATGTACTTCCCCAAATGATAATGGGCACACTGATTAAAAGACCAATGACAACCAGCAGGAAGCTGTTATGGGCTGCACCGGCAACTGCCAATACGTTATCCAGCCCCATCACCGTATCAGCAACCACAATCGTACGAATGGCTGACCATACACTGCTGGCGGCCTCCACATCCTTGTCCCCTTTTTCTTCGACAAGCAAGCGGAAAGCAATCCAGACCAATATGACTCCGCCAATCAGGAGAAGTCCCGGAATCCTCAGCAACCAGACTACAATCAATGTACAAAGAATTCGCATCACAACAGCTCCGGCCATTCCCCAAAAGATGACCTTTTTCTGTTTGCCTTTTGGCAAATTGCGTGCGGAAAGACCGATGACAATGGCATTATCTCCGGCCAACATCAAGTCAATAATAATGATCGAAATTAAAGCAGTAAAAAACTCAGGCGAAAACAACTCCAAGATCTTTACCTCCATTCCTGTTGCTTTACAAAGTACGGTCGTGCCTGGAACATGGGAAAACTCTCCAAAAACCGGAAAAGACCTTTACCTGGCAACTCAAGTAAAGGTCTTGCCAACAACAATCATGTTGCCAACAAAGCCGCTGACTTTCCAAACACCGTAGCAAAGATACTCTTATTCTCAGTAAGAACGGGATATTTCATTCACATCATATATAAAGAAATAACATTCCGTCAACTTTTTTATTAATCTGTATGAGAAATTTGTTACGGAAAGTTCATTTTTCTGTAAATAACAGAACGTTTCCCCCAGGCATTATATTGAAAAATAAGCACAGGAATCAATTGGGAATAACCCAGTTTCAGATACATGGGCTTGCCCATTTCGCTGGCCGCCAGCACGCTTCGATTGGCACCTTCTTTTCCGGCCCAGGTGAGCATTGTCTGCACAAGCATTTTTCCCAGGCCCTTTCCTCTGTGAAACGGGGAAGTATAGATATTGTCCAGGCAAGCCACTTCCGAAGCCAGTGAAAAACGGCCATATGCAACAGGTTCCTCATCTTTTAGAACGCAATATTGATAAAGATTTGGCGCGGCAAGAGAATCAATATTGATTGCTTCCTTTGCAAAGTAACGGTTGATGGCAATGGCGTTCTTCTTATCCAGAATCCGCTTGACAGAAACGGACTGCTGGACAGTACGGAATTTGGACAGATCAAGCGCCATCAGAAATTCTGTATGGCTGAACAAGTAACCAAGAGATTGATAATCGGAAATATCCTGTTCCGGATGATCGGAAAAAACAGTCAGCCAATGGGGCATGTTGGGATGGTACGTATGGATTACTTTAACCGTTTTTTGGGCAGGCAGCTTGTATACAAAAAATTCATCGGTTCTTCCTCCGACCGGTTTGCCAAAATGAACATGCCGGATTGACTGGAGCGTACTAAGTGAAGTGCCGGACACAGACCGGCAAACCACCCACCCGCGAATAAACTCATCAATTGTCTTTTGAATATCCATTAAACAGAATCTCCCCTTGATTGAAACATATAGAATTTTATTTATATTAAGAATAAAAAACATATAAAAGCTTGTTCTTCTGAAATCCAGAAAACCAACAACAAACCAAAGACAACCGCAAGGCTTTGCCTTTAAAAAAGGGAACCAATATGGAACAGCTTATACTTTTGAAGAACCAATTCTAAGGCAATTGTATTAAAATTGCCGCAATAAAGGCAACTTTACCTTTATCTTTTATCTGACAATATCCATACCTCTTATGAATGCTGGTTATGCGGCAAACGGATTTTGGCATATACCTGGAAAAAGAAAAGTTGCGTATTTGACAACGGACTTATGGAAATAAAAAAGAAACGTTGCTGCCTGTCTCTTCAAAAATTCAAGGCCTATACCAAAAACGGGGCAAACATAAAAAAACACCGCTATGCAAAGCGGTGAAGCGGCTTTGGAACAAATTTTGTTTTTCATTCAGACTGTAAATTTGCAAAACCGCCACAGCTGTCCATATCAGTCATATATCCAGTAATCGACATACTGTTTGCTCCCGTAGTGATCGGTAGCATAAAAGTTAAATGAATATGTTCCTTTGCTCCGAACATACCAATCCTCAGCATGGGTATTTCCACGGGTGTTAGCGGGTACGTTTCTACATGCAATATCTCTTGTACTGCCTTGCTTGCCTTCTGCTGCACAAAGCATAAAGCTCCCGCCCGACTGGCCCCAACTCTTGATTCGAATGCGAAATTCACCGTCATTTGAATGAAATGCCTTGGTATACATATACTTGGCAAATTCAACACGGCCTTTTACTTTTAAGTTCCCTCTTATAGCTGCATCAGTCTGGTTTGTGAAGCAAAGAAAAGAGATAATAGCTGCTAAAAACATCGTTGCAAACTTTTTTAGCATGCAATTCCCTCCAGTCTTTTTATATGTCAATATGGATATATGTATTATAATATAAATATTAATTTAAATCAATATATTTTGAATATTTTGTATAAACTTGCAGACCTCCCAGACCAGCAACGAACAGAGGAATAATCCTTCAGCTGAATTGGAAACCCGATCAAAAACAGTTTAACAAAAGAATCCCGGTTTAAGTTTTAAAAAAACCCGGGATTCCTGTTTTCGTCTTTTCCTATCCGAGCAAAGCCAGCAGCAGGGCTTTTTGCGCATGAAGGCGGTTTTCCGCCTGATCAAATACAACTGATTGTGTGCCATCCAATACATCCCCGGTCACTTCCAACCCGCGATAGGCCGGCAAGCAATGCATGAAAACAGCGTCAGGGGCAGCATGCGCCATTAACCCGGCATTTACCTGATAAGAAGAAAAATCCTGTAAACGTTTTTCCTTCTCCTGTTCCTGCCCCATGCTGGCCCATACATCGGTATAAATCACATCCGCCTCCCGGGCGGCAACATATGGATCATGGCTGAAAGAAAGCTTGCCTCCGGTTTGCTCCATCATTTGTTCAGTTTCCTTCATGATAGCCGGGTTCGGTTCATATCCCGGAGGGGTTGCCACCTGCAAATGGATCCCTGCCAGTGCTGACGCATGCATCAAGGAGTGAAGGACATTGTTTCCATCCCCGATGAAGCTGAGCCTGATTCCTTTCAAGGCGCCTTTTTTTTCCAGTATCGTTAATAAATCGGCTAGCGCCTGGCACGGGTGGGCCAAATCCGAAAGACCGTTTATTACGGGAATAGTTGCAGCATCTGCCAAACGTTGAATCCGGGCATGCTCATGTGTACGAATCAGGATGGCATCCACATAGCGGGAAAGGATCCTTGCTGTATCTTCCAGGGTTTCTCCCCGTCCCAATTGCAATTCATCGGTTCCGAGTTGCAGGGTATACCCTCCCAGTTCTTTCATCCCCACTTCAAAAGAGATGCGGGTTCTTGTCGATGGTTTCTCAAAAATCATGGCCAGGCTTTTTCCTTTAAGAGGCTGTTCTGCCGATTCTGAGCGGCGTTCCTTCTTCAGATGCCGGGCCAATTGAAGCAATGCATCCAGTTCATCGGGATGCCACTGATGAAGTGTCAGAAAACTTTTTCCCTTTTTATCCTTGAAATATTGACTGAAGTCCTTCACCCTTGTTCCTCCTCATACGGCTATTTTGGTCGGAGCCAATGTATGCTTGATAATGGAAATGGCTTTCGAGATTTCTTCTTCTGTCACAATCAGCGGCGGCAATAACCTGAGCACCCGTTCTCCTGCCGCCAGTGTCACCAGATTGTTGTCCAGAAGTTCCCCGATCACCGGTGCAACGGGTCTGCCCAGTTCGATACCAACCATGAATCCCAACTGACGCACTTCCTTTACACCGGGAAGCGGACGGATTTCCCTGTCAAGTTTCTGCTTCATAAAAGCAGCTTTTCGTTTTACTTCATGCAACAAGCCGGTTTGCTCAATTTCAGAAAGCACCGCATCACAGACGGCCATCGCCAGCGGATTCCCGCCAAATGTTGTCCCATGTGATCCGGGCCCCAGAATGGGTTTGAGATGGGAGGCCGCCATTATGGCCCCAACGGGGAAACCATTACCCAGCCCTTTGGCGACGGAAACAATATCGGGTCTGATCCCATACTTCTGGAAAGCAAACCACTCACCGGTTCGTCCGATTCCTGTCTGCACCTCATCAATCATCAGCAAGATCTGCTTCTCTTTGCACCATTGGGCCAACTCCCGTACAAACCCGGCATCGGCGGGACGCACTCCTCCTTCGCCCTGTACCAGTTCCAGCAGTACTCCTGCCGTACTGGCTCCCGTTATTCTTTTTACGGCCTCCAGGTCCCCGTAAGGAACATGCCGGAACCCTCCCGGCAGCGGATCAAAGCCATTTTTCACTTTCTCCTGTCCGGTCGCTGTCAGTGTTGCCAGGGTACGGCCATGAAAAGAACCGGTAAACGTAATGATCTCAGGCTCATTGACAATCCTGGCTTCCCTGGCCCATTTCCGTGCCAGCTTGATCAACGCTTCATTGGCCTCTGCTCCGCTGTTGCAAAAAAAGACTGCACTTAATCCGCTGATTTCGCATAATTTTTTTGCCACCTTTTCCTGCATTGGCTGATCAAACAGATTGGATACGTGCCACAAGGCACGCGCCTGTCTGGTGAGAGCCTCGACAACTCGCGGGTTCTGGTGTCCCAGATTGTTCACGCCGATTCCTGAGCTGAAATCAAGATAGCTTTTACCCCGGTCGTCTTTTAAAACCGCTCCTTTTCCATATACAAAATGAACCGGATAACGTTTATATGTGGGGAATAGAAACATTTTTGCTCACCTCTTCCTTCAGTAAACAGGTTCCTTGTCTGATGAAATTTTTTCCATCCGAAACATAAGCTTTCCCGCCGCCTACAATCCATACTTCCCGGACGCCATTTTCCAAACATTTCATTGCAGATAGAACTTTCGGAATCATACCTCCAGTAATCTGTCCATCTTTAATATAACGCTCAATCATGTCCGGTGTCGCTCTGGCAAGCAATTTTTTCTGATTCCCCTCTTGTATTAAAATCCCGTCAACATCACTTACCATCACCAGTTGTCTGGCTTCCATCTTTTCCGCCACTGCCCCCGCGGCTTCATCCGCATTGACATTGTAAATCTGTCCATTTTCGCCAATCCCGAGCGGAGCAAGAACGGGTACCCATCCTGTTTCCAGAATCCGGTCAATCGCTTCTTTGTTCACTCCGGTTACTTCTCCGACAAGTCCCAAATCAGCATCTTTGGGTGCCGCCTGCAGTATTTCCAAATCAACACCGCTGATTCCAAGTGCCGGAACTCCCTGTTTTGCCAGTTCTGTCACCAGTTTTTTATTGACCTGGCCAGACAGAACCATTTGTACGATTTCCAGGGTTTCTTCATCTGTCACCCGCCGCCCGTCAACAAAAACAGGCTCTTTTCCCCATTGTTTCATCCAGTTGGAAACAAACGGCCCTCCACCATGAACAACAATAAAAGGAATTCCTTCCTGCCACATCTTTCCACATTGTTCAAAAAAAGACGGATTGATCCGTTCCAATATACTGCCGCCCAACTTCAGCACGATCATTTTTCTACTGTTTGCCTCCTTACCTGTCATGTCCGATAGCTCGCATTGATGCGAACATATTCATAGGTCAGATCGCATCCCCAGGCCATTGTTTCATATTTGCCCGTATTCAGGCACAGCCGGATCTCTACCACTTCCTGCTTCAGTACATTGGTGGCCTCTTCCTCGTCATAGTTGGCAGCCATCCCCTTTTTGACAACCTGCACCGGCCCCAGATACATGTCGATTTTCTCCAGTGCCAGGGCCGGGTCTGCATACCCCGCAGCGCATATGACCCGCCCCCAATTGGCATCCGCTCCATAAACCGCCGTTTTGACGAGATTGGAGGCAACAACGGTTTTGGCTATTTTGCGGGCTGACTCCATGGAGCGCGCCCCTTCTACCTTGACCTGGATCAGATGGCTGGCTCCTTCGCCGTCCCGGGCAATCATCCTGGCTAAAGCTTCGCAAACATAATGAAAAGCAGCCTGGAATTTTTTCCATTCCGGATGACTGTTAACAAGCGGCCTGTTTCCCGCCAGTCCGCTGGCCATAACCAGAACCATATCATTGGTACTCGTGTCTCCGTCAACAGTAATCATGTTAAATGTGTCATCTGTTGTGGTCCACAGCAAGCTTTGCAATGTAACCGAATCAATATTGGCATCGGTCGTAATAAAGGCCAGCATCGTCGCCATGTTGGGGTGGATCATGCCGGAACCTTTTGCTGCTCCGGATATACACACGGTCTTTCCGTCGATTTCCAGTCCTACCGTTACCTGCTTTGTAAAGGTATCGGTTGTTAAGATTGCTTCCGCAAAGGAAGCAGAATCGCTTTCCCGGACTGCAGCCAATTTTTCCAGGCCCGAACAAATCTTTTCGATTGGCAAATAAACCCCAATGACACCTGTTGAAGCCACTCCTACCAGATAAGAAGGAATATTTAATAAGGAAGCAGTTTTTTCGCGCATCTGGCGGGCATTTTCCAGTCCGTGCTGACCTGTGCAGGCATTGGCATTTCCGCTATTGACTACAACAGCTTGCAATTTGTTTTCCTTGCCGATACTTTCCTTTGTCACCTTGATTGGGGGAGCCTGAAAAGCATTCACTGTATAAACAGCTGCTGCTGAAGCCGGAACCTCACACCAAAGCAAGCCCAAATCTTTTTTCTTTCTCTTGATTCCGGCATGAATCCCTCTGGCTCCGAACCCTTTTGGCGAAGCAATGGATGGGTTTTTCAAAATCTGAAAGGCCTTTTTTTCCAAATTCAAGCCGGCTTCTGTCTTCATATCTTTTTCCTCCATCCTAGGGATAAAGCGGAGCAATGGTTAAACCGGCAGTTACCGGGCATCCCATGCGAATATTGGCATTTTGTACAGCCTGCCCCGCCGCTCCTTTCATCAGATTGTCAATCGCTGCCAGAATAACGATTCTTCCTGTACGCCAATCCACATTTATTCCGATATCACAAAAATTGCTTCCCTGCACCGCTTTGGTTTCAGGCCATCCCTGATCCAGAATGCGGACAAATGGATGGAAGTCATATTTTTCATGATAAAGATGCAATACCTCTTCTTTTGTATATTTATTCAATGGTTCTGTATAAACCGTGACCAGTATTCCCCGATTCATTGGAACCAAATGAGGCGTAAACTGGACTGTCACATCTGTTTTTGCACACTTGCCTGCTATTTGTTCAATTTCCGGAATATGCTGATGACGGTCAATCTTGTAAGGCCGCAAATTTTCATTAATCTCACTGTATAGTACCGATTGTTGCGCTTTGCGGCCTGCACCGGAAACACCTGATTTGGCATCGATTATGATATTTGCCGGATTGATCCACTTCGCTTCCAGAAGCGGCAGCAGAGCAAGCAAAGCAGCTGTTGGGTAACAACCGGGATTACTGATTAATCGGGCGGTTTTAATCTCCTCGCTGAACCATTCGCTCAGACCATAAACCGCCTGATGCAAATAGTCCAGATCAGCAGCCGGTTTTCGGTACCATTCTTCATATATTTTTGGATTTTTCAACCGGAAATCTCCGGACAAATCCACGACAATCTTTCCTTGCTCCAAAAATAACGGCGCATATTGACTGCTTACTCCGGGAGGGGTAGCGAAAAAAACAAAGTCCGCCCGTTTTGCGATTTGTTTCACATCCAGTGGCAAATACTCTTTTGACAGATGGGATACATGCGGAAAAGAGCTGTTTAAAGACTTCCCGGACTGAGAAGATGATATCAGGGAGACTTCTTCAAATTCCGGATGGCCCTGCAGAATCCGCAAACATTCAATACCGCCGTAGCCTGTTGAACCGATCACTGCCGCTTTCAAAATAACACACCTCAATTTCGAATAATTAGTTTTGTATTATTATACATATAGTGTCATATTTATTCAATACCTTATTCTGTTGGTTTGCAAAAGCTTTTACCGCATGAAAGAATACTTAACTGCTTGTTAACTGTTTATCCTGTAAAAATCGATATTTATTTATCCGGGCAGGTTCAATAAAAAAGGCTTCCTAGTTCGTTTGGCAGGAAATTTCACCAATATGCAAACGATTTTTAAGCAGATTCTGAATCGTGGGGTCCCATACCCATCCCAATATAAAAAACACCCGGTTTCATCCCGAGTGTTTTTCGTATTTGTGTTATTTTTTTTCTGAAAGCCAGGTTGCCAGCTGATCCCGTTCATCCGCAGAGATATGGGACTGGGCTGGCATGGTTCCCTGTCCGTTTTGCAAAATTTGCAAGATCTGTTCCTTGTTCAGCTTTGCGCCAACCTGTTGCAGGTTGGGGCCTGTCGCCCCTTGCAGATTTCCCCCGTGACATGACGCACAGTTACTCATGTATATTTCCTTGGGATCCGTTTGTGCAGTGGAAGTCCCGTTTTGTTTGCCCGTATCATTCCCTCCTGCGGAACATCCTGCCAACAGCAACACCCCGCAAACAGCCAATGTCAATCCGGCTCTTTTCATAAAATCACTCCTGCTGTTTTCTTTTTGAGAATAAGCTTTTCTTGTGAACCTGTTTGTTGCGTGGAGGAATGTCTGATTCGTTTTTTGCCTGATCCTTCTCTTCCTTCCCGGAAAACATCTGTGTATCAATCAGACTGGCTTTGGAAAGTTTGCCGGAATCCGTTTTCGACTCCTTATCCGGTTTTAACAGGCTTCGTTTGAACATGCGGCGGCTTGTCGCCTTGTCAACCGCTCCCTGATCTTCCCTGGCCTGTTTTCTGTTGTCTGCCTGTTTCGTTTGCGTTTTAACATCCTGATGTGTTTTCTGTTTTGCCGCCAGGCTTTCGCCTTTTTCCTCTTTTTCCAAATCCATCGCTTGTTGCAGCAGACTACGCCCTCGTGAACTATTGTAATCTCCTTTTTCTATTTTATGTCTGTTTATGGTTGTACCCAACAAGTCCGACTTGTTGAAAACTTTGCCTGTTTTCCGGGAAAAGCCTTTTTCCTTTGCCGGTTGTTCCGGCTCTTTTTGCAGTACTGTTTCCATGTCAGCTTGTCCGGTTGTTTTATCCGTTGCCTGGGTCCGGGTTTTTTCGGCAGCAGTCTTTTTGTCTGTTTCGCTCTCCCTGACTGGACCTGTGTCCCGATTCTGTTTGGCAACTGTGTCTTTATCACGCCAGACGATTTCCTTATCCTCATCCGGATGCGCTTCCCGCGGCCGTTCCCTGTGTATCCGCTTTTTTTTATGTTTTCGGCTTTCTCTTTCCTTTGTGGCGCGCCGAACCCTTTCCACTGAAATTTTTATATCTTCACTGTCCATGTTCCCTGCAGGAAACATTTTTTCGATCTCTTCAACTTCTTTTCTGCGACGCTTACTTACAATAATACTAATAACAACAATAATTGCAACGAGTAATACTACCAGTACGATTCCCCACAAGACTGGATTTTCCATTATAAAATCCATCAAAAATTGACCTCCTCTTTTCTCCTGGATCCCAAATACCTGCTATATATTCACAATGAAGGCCGGCTTTTTCTGCCGGCCCGCAATCGACTATTTGCCTTTGAACAGGGGCTCTCTTTTCTCAAGAAAAGCATCAATTCCTTCAATATGATCATCCGTTGCAAATGTAAGACCAAAGTAAGCTGCTTCCAGTTTCAAGCCTGTATCCAGATCCACTTCTGTTCCCTGATTAATTGCTTTTTTGGCATAGGCAAGTGCAAGCGGCGATTTTTTCACCAATAGTTTAGCTAATTCTTTCGCTTCAGGCAATAACTGTTTAGGAGAAAGAACTTTATGTACCAAACCCAATCGTTTCGCTTCCACAGCTGAAATCATTTCCCCGGTCATGCAAAGATATTTTGCGGTCTGTCTTCCGATCAGGCGGGCCAAACGCTGTGTCCCTCCATAACCCGGGATGATCCCCAGGTTTACTTCAGGCTGCCCGAAGCGGGAATTCTCTGATGCCAGTACTATATCCCCGCACATGGCCAATTCTAAACCTCCACCCAGCGCAAAACCGTTTACCGCCATGATTACGGGTTTATCCAATTCTTCAATCCGGCGAAACAATGCCTGCCCTCGTTTTGCTTTCTGTTCGGCTTTGCCGGGATCGGAAATCTGCCGCAATTCGGCGATGTCCGCTCCGGCAACAAACGCCTTTTCACCAGCCCCGGTCACGATTAGCACCCGAATTTCATCTGTTTGTTCAATCCAGGATATCACCTGTTCCAACTCATCTAACAGTTCCTGATTAAGTGCATTTAATACTTGTGGCCGGGAAATCGTCAACGTTACCCAATTATTCTCTTTTGTTACCTGAAGGTACTTCCAGTCAGACATTTTATCCCCTCCCCGGGAATTTTGTACTGTTCGGAAGGAACATTGCCGAAAATAATCAGGAAGTTTTTATCAGGACTCCTGGATTAACTGTTTCTGCCAAGCACTTGTTGCAAAAAATTGGAGCGATTTTTAGCACTGATAATTCAAGGCAGTTTACTAAAAATCGCTTTCCCGATTTCAAATCCTTTGCTATTGATTGTTTCTGTTCAGCTCCAAACGAAGATAAGCCTCAATAAACGGAGTGATTTCTCCGTCCATGACCGCTTGCACATTGCCCGTTTCAACTTGTGTGCGGTGGTCTTTTACCATGCTGTAAGGATGAAATACATAGGAACGGATCTGGTTTCCCCAGCCAATTTCCGTCTGTTCCCCCTGAATTTCATTCAATTTTTTCTGCTGTTCTTCCTGTTGCCGCTCATACAGACGGGCTTTTAAAATTTTCATGGCTTTGTCCCGGTTTTTGATTTGAGACCGTTCCGATTGGCATGTAACGACAATCCCGGTTGGAATATGGGTAATCCGCACAGCAGAGTCGGTTGTATTGACATGTTGACCACCGGCGCCGCTGGAACGGTATGTGTCAATTTTCAAATCCTCGGCGCGGATATCAACTTCCACATCATTATCAATTTCGGGCATGACATTGACGGAAACAAACGAAGTATGCCTCCTGCCGGAAGCATCGAAAGGAGAAATCCTTACCAGGCGGTGAACGCCTTTTTCCGCTTTTAAAAACCCGTATGCATTTACCCCTTTGATCAGGAGGGTAACACTTTTCACCCCGGCCTCATCCCCAGGCAGGTAATCCAGTGTTTCCACTTTATATCCATTATCCTCCGACCAGCGTGTATACATGCGAAGCAACATACTCGCCCAGTCTTGTGACTCTGTCCCGCCCGCACCGGGATGAAGTTCCAGTATGGCAGAATTGCGGTCATAAGGTCCGCTCAGCATCACGGTCAGTTCAAATTCATCAATTTCTTTTTTCAATGAGCGAATCCCCGTACTCAATTCATTCTGCAAAGATGGTTCTTCCCCTTCTTCGATCAGCAATTCCAGCATTAACTGTTTCTCTTCGTACATTTCTTCAAGTTGAGCCATCTTCTCGGTCAGATCTTTGAGATGTTTCATCTCGTTGATCACTTTTTGTGCGGTTTCCTGATCATTCCAGAAATCAGGAGAAGACATGGTTTCTTCCAGTTCGCTCAACCGTTGTTTTTTGTGATCGAGGTCAAAGAGACCCCCTGATATCTGCCAGTTTCCTGGCTGTATTTTCCAAACCCTGTTTCATTTCACTGATGTCCATAAACCTCACCTCAAAATCAAATCTATTGGAAATCATGATGGAAAGGGGAGGGAAAATCCTCCCTGCCTGGACTAACCTTGCACAGAAGCCGATTTTTCCTTTTTCAAACAGCAGTTTTTGTATTTTTTTCCGCTTCCGCAAGGACACGGATCATTACGTCCGACTTTCTCAACCCGCCGGAGCGGTTTCCTTTTGGCCGGTTCACCTTGCTCCGAACCGCCCGAGACAGGAGTTGCATTAACAGCTACTTCTTCCCGTTTGATTTCTTCTCCCTCATCCAGCACCGATTTCATCACATACCGGACAACTTCTTCCTGGATTTCTTTCACCATGTCCTCAAACATGGCAAATCCTTCAAACTGGTAAGCACGAAGCGGATTATCCTGCCCATAGGCACGTAAATGGATCCCCTGGCGCAATTGATCCATCGCATCGATGTGATCCATCCATTTGCGATCAACGGTTCGCAAAATGACCACTTTGGAGAATTCGTTGAGACGTTCCCCGCCCAGTTCCTGCTTGCGCTCATCATAATATTTTACGACTTCCTCATAAATATATGAAATCATCTCTTCCGGATCCAGGTTCTCCAGATCTTCAACATACACCCGTTCTTCCGGAAGGAGGTTGGAATCAACAAAATCGATTATTGCCTCCAGATTCCATTCCTCATCCAGGTCTTCTGACGTATGAACGCGAACCAGATTTTCAATGGTTGATTTGGCCATACCCAGAACCACATCTCTGAGATCCTGGCTGGTCAGCACCTCACGCCGCTGCTTGTAAATGATATCCCGCTGCTGGTTCAACACGTCGTCATACTGCAGCACCCAGCGTCGGGCATCAAAGTTGTTTGCTTCCACCTTGCGTTGTGCATTGGCCACAGCCTTGGTGAAAAGTTTTCCCCGGATCGGTTCGTCATCCGGCAGGCGGTTTAGCATTCCCTCCAGGTTTTCCGCCCCGAAACGGCGCATCAAATCATCTTTCAACGAAAGGAAAAAGCGGGAAGAGCCGGGATCCCCCTGACGTCCGGAACGACCGCGCAACTGATTGTCAATCCGGCGGCTTTCATGACGTTCTGTTCCGATCACATGCAGGCCGCCCAATTCAGCAACGCCCTCACCCAAAACAATGTCCGTACCGCGCCCGGCCATATTGGTTGCAATCGTTACGGCACCACGTTGCCCGGCCTGGGCAATAATTTCCGCTTCCCGTTCATGGTTTTTGGCGTTCAGTACCTGGTGAGGAATTCCTTTCCGTTTCAGCATGCGGGACAAACGCTCCGATTTTTCAATAGAGACAGTTCCCACCAGTACCGGTTGTCCTTTTTTGTGACATTCTTCAATCTCTTCAACTACTGCTCGGTATTTGACTTCTTCCGTCTTGTACAATACATCGGAATAGTCCTTGCGAATCATCGGGCGATTGGTCGGCACCTGCAAAACATCCATATTATAGATTTTGCGGAATTCTTCTTCCTCTGTTTTGGCCGTACCCGTCATCCCTGACAATTTCTGGTACATCCGGAAATAGTTTTGCAAGGTAATCGTTGCAAGCGTCATGCTTTCCCGTTGCACCTGCAATCCTTCTTTTGCCTCTATTGCCTGATGGAGCCCGTCACTGTATCTTCTTCCGTACATAAGCCGGCCTGTAAATTCATCAACAATCACGACACCATCTTCATTTACTACATAATCTTCGTCCCGCTTCATCAGGACATGGGCCTTAAGTGCCTGCTGAATGTGATGGTTCAACATGATATTTTTCATATCGTACAGGTTATCGACTCCGAGGAACCGTTCCACTTTCTTCACACCGTCTTCAGTCAGGGTTACCTGCTTCGTTTTGATATCTACCGTAAAGTCTTCCTCTTGTTTCAGACGGCGTACCACTTTATCTGCCGTATAGTACAGATCGGTCGCCTTGTTGGCTTGTCCGCTGATAATGAGCGGTGTCCTGGCCTCGTCAATCAGGATGCTGTCCACTTCATCAATAATGGCATAATGAAGTTCCCGCTGGGTTAACTGTTCCGGATACATTACCATATTATCCCTGAGGTAATCAAATCCAAATTCATTATTTGTACCAAATGTAATATCCGCCTGATAGGCAGCCCTCTTGTCTTCCGGTGTCATATGCGGCAAATTCAAACCGACGGTAAGGCCAAGGAACTCAAATACCTGCCCCATCCATTCACGGTCCCGTCTTGCCAGATAATCATTGACGGTTACAATATGGACGCCTTTTCCGGTCAAGGCATTCAAATAGGCTGGAAGTGTTGCCACCAGGGTTTTCCCTTCCCCGGTTTTCATCTCGGCGATATCCCCCTGGTGAAGAACCATTCCCCCAACCAGTTGCACACGGAAATGGCGCATATTCAGTACGCGCCGTGCAGCTTCACGTACAACAGCAAATGACTCTATCAAGAGATCATCCAGTTGTTCTCCGTATTTCAGGCGTTCTTTAAATTCTTCCGTTTTCCGTTTCAGTTCGGCATCCGTCAATGCTTGCATCTCCGGTTCCAATGCATCAATCTGATCAGCCATGCCAAAAAATTTTTTTATCTGTCTTTCCTGGCTGTCCAACAGCTTGCGAAGGGTTTTTAACACCTTCATCATCTCCCACCTTGAGCTGATTTATATAAAAAAACTGTACCTGTCGAAGTCTGTACCGAAATTTATATTCTATAGTTTAACAAATTTTATCCTGCTTTTCACTTTGGCTTCGACAGCTTCGCAGAACCGGGAGCGGCTCAAGGCCGGTTAATCAGTTAACTCTGTAAATGCTTACTGTTTGACCAATTCCTGCAGGCAGGCATAAAACCGGCGGGCAAGCTTGATACGGTCTCCCTCCCGGTCAATATATTTTCTTCCTCTTTCCCTGATCGCCTGAAGTTCCCCGGCAGATAAAGAATGAACCTGACTGACTGCCTGAGCCAGACCCTCCGGATTTTCCGCACCGGCAAAAAAACCGACTTTATTGGCCTCCACAATTTCACGAACTTCCCCATCCACTGTTGTCACAATCGGCAGGCCTACGAACATGTAATCAAACAGCTTGTTGGGGCGCGCACCGCGAAAAATTTCATTATCGGCCAAGGAAATAATACCGCAATCCGCTGCCTGGGTATAATCAAAAATTTCTGCCTTGGGAACAGGATCCAGCAAATGCACATGATCCAAACCCTCTTCACGCTTGATTTGGAGCAATTTCTCCTTTTCCGGGCCGTCCCCGATCAGGACAATCACCTCATCCGGTTTCAAATAATGCCCCGCTTTCACCACATATTGTAAAGCATTGGCCGGGCCATGCGCCCCGGTATAAATGGCAACAAACTGATCATCCCGGACACCCATTTTACGGCGGAATTCAGCACGTTTTGAAGGATCGGGCTGCCATGAACCTACCACTATTCCGTTTGGAACCAGTTCAATCTTGCCGGGGTCAATCCCTTTACTGGCAATAAACTTTCGCTGATGTTCGGTCAAAACGATAATTTTATCCGCTTTTTTATATAAAAACGACTCCATCCATGTAAGGATCCGGACTACCCATTTATTTTTCAAACCACCCATTTTGATCAGTGAATCCGGCCACAAATCGCGTACCTCCAGGACGAAGGGGACCCCCTTTAACCTTGCCAGCATCCAGCCGGCAAAAGCCGTAAACAAATGGGGCGAAGAAGCTATCAAAACATCCGGTTTCTTTTTGAACAAGCCCGCCAGAAAGAAAATGGCAGCAAAACTTCCCATATTGACAATTCTTTTATAGTTATTGGTTTTATGTGGAAAAGACCACAGCCAGGAAAGCTTTAATCCTTTAATCTTTTCAAGACTTTGTTTCTCTTCTTCCGTGATGAATGTACGGCGAGGATGCACAAACTTGGACAAAAACAGGGTAACTTCTGCTTCTTCTTCCGTTGCCCACACTTTGGCCAGTTCATAGTGCCGTGTAATCCCCGCAATATTTGGCGGGACCGCATAATGATTGGCTAACCATATCCGCAATTTACTCACTTCCTTATTTGACAGTTCATTCATGATTTTGAGAAGGAAGGAAATTCCTTTTGTAACATTACTGTCACTTTGTTACAAAAAAATAAAAATAACTATGGTCAATGTAACATAATAATGCATGGTTTTGTATCCCTTTAAATAAATAGTCACGATTGAAACATGAAACAAAAACAAGCCAGTTTCCAATTTAAAAACTGGCTTCTGCTTGTCGGGAAAGTTTGAAAAAAGGATTCTGAAAGCAGAGTAATGTCAATGTTTTACCCAAATCAAAGCATGCACTGGCAGAAAACGAACGAAACTGTTTGAACCGGCCTGAAAAAGAAGCCTGTCGTAATAACCGCTCTTTTCCAGACAGAGAAATCGGAACCCCGAAAATTCTTCCTGCAGTTTTCAGTCTCAAGCAAGCTTCTTGATTCAAAACAGACTTAACAATCAGGATTGCTGCCTGTTATCTGCTCGCTGACTGTCAGACCTGACCCAGATCCCGCAGGATTTGTTGCACAATTTTTTCAGAGGCCTGTCCGTCCCCAAAGACCGGTTCCACCCTGGAAAAATCGACTTCAAATGTATCCACTGCCTGGAGAATTTTGTCCGTGTCGGCTCCTGTCAATATATTTGTTCCCAGTTCCACCGTTTCTGTCCATTCCGTTTCATCACGCATGGTAATACATGGAACCCGGGCAAAAAATGCTTCTTTCTGCACACCGCCGGAATCGGTTAAAATCTTTTTCGCATTTACCTCCAGTTGCAACATATCCAGATAACCCACCGGTTCAATGCATTGAACCCGATCATTATTAATCGTTAGCCCATATTGTTCCAGCTTGCCCCGTGTTCTTGGATGAAGGGGCAACACTGCGGTTATGGGCAATTGATTGATTGCTTCTGTAATCTGGCGCAGTCTGGCAGGATCATCGGTATTTTCAGCACGATGCAAGGTAATCAGAATATAACTGCCTGCTTCCAGGCCCAAATCCTGCAAGGTTGTCGTTTTTTCTTCCGCAAGTCGTTTATTGTACAGAACCGCATCCAGCATGACATCCCCGACCAGGTGAACACCCTCTTTGATTCCTTCCGTTTCAAGATGCCTGACAGCTGTTTCCGTAGGGCAAAACAACCACCTTGACACATGATCTGTCAAGACCCGGTTGATTTCTTCAGGCATCCGCTTGTTAAAACTCCTGAGACCGGCTTCCACATGGGCAACCGGAATATGCAATTTGGATGCTGCAAGCGCACCGGCCAAGGTAGAGTTGGTATCCCCGTATACCAATACGCAATCAGGTTTTTCTGAAAGGATAACCTCTTCCAGCTTGCTCAGCATTTCACCGGTTTGCCGGCCATGCGATTTGGAACCGACATGCAAGTTGTATTCAGGGACGGGAATGTGCAATTCCTCAAAAAACACATCAGACATCGATTTATCATAATGTTGACCGGTATGTACCAGAATTTCATCAGCCAGGCGGCGAATCTCCCGGGATACGGGTGCTGCTTTGATGAATTGCGGCCTTGCTCCAACCACGGTTAATATTTTCATTTTTAAACCCCCTGCTTGAATAAAGTTACGAAATTGGGAGATAAAACAGGATATGAAGTTATCATAACGCAATCGTCTTCACGGAAACAATAAAAAAGCCCCCAAAGGGGGGCCTTTTTTCACAATTTGTCTTTATTCCGGTTCAATCAGTCCTACTTTCCCGTCTTTGCGGCGATAGATTACATTTACTTTATCCGTGACGGCATTGGTAAAAACGAAAAAGTTGTGCCCCAGAAGGTCCATTTGCAAAATGGCTTCTTCCGTATCCATCGGTTTCAGGCTAAACCGCTTCGTTCTCACAACTTCATAATTGCTGTCTTCTTCTTCCAGCGTCGTCACGGGAATATTCTTGTTGGAAGCGTTTTCTTTCAATTTGTTGCGAAATCCTGTTTCCTGGCGAGACCGCCGATTCACACGGGTTTTATACTTACGAATCTGTCTCTCCAGTTTTTCCACGACCAGGTCAACAGATGCATACATATCTTCGCTCAATTCCTCAGCCCTTACAAGAAGGCCTGGAAAAGGAATGGTTACCTCTACTTTATGTTCATCTTTCAGGACATTGAGGGAGATATGCGCTTCAACTTCAGCGGAATTGTCAAAGTATCTCTCCAGCTTGCTCAACTTACGTTCAATAAAGTCTCGCAAAGCATCTGTTACTTGTAAGTTGTGACCACGGATGACACAATTCATAGGAAAATCCTCCTTCCGCTTTATACTTTATTTATTCCCCTATATTAAAGAAATTCCTGCTATAATTTTTACAGTTTCTCTAAGGAAATTTAAGGAAAATATTAAAAATAGTTAACAAAAATTCAATAGAATAAACAGTTCAAATTTTCATTTTTTATTAAACAGGTTATTTTCCTCTCATAAAATACTAAAAGCTCCCCGGAGCCGCTTGCATTGCTCGAGAGAGCTTATTTTCCAGTTTTATAGTTTTTAACCTAATTTAACAACATTTGCAGCCTGTGGTCCACGCGAACCCTCAACAATCTCAAACTCAACCAACTGACCTTCTTCCAAGGTTTTGAAACCTTCCATTTCAATTGCGGAATAATGTACGAAAACATCGTCTCCATCTTCACGTTCGATAAACCCATAGCCTTTTTCCGCGTTGAACCACTTGACTTTGCCTTGCATGGAAATAACATCCCTTCTTCAATCAGATTGCACAAGACATACATCTTACGCCGCTTAATTGTATCATTAATCTAAAAATATTGTCAAGATTACTACATCAACATCATAAAACCTTGCTAAGAAAGGTTTTTAACCGTTCATGTTGCGGATTTGAGAAAATCTGTTCCGGAGTTCCGGTTTCGATAATCATGCCTTGATCCATAAATACAACCCGATCACTTACTTCGCGGGCAAATCCCATTTCATGGGTAACCACAACCATTGTCATGCCTTCCCGGGCCAATTGCTTCATCACTTCAAGCACTTCTTTCACCATTTCCGGGTCGAGTGCAGACGTGGGTTCATCAAACAGCATCAGAGACGGCTCCATCGCCAGCGCTCGGGCAATCGCCACTCGTTGCTTTTGCCCGCCGGACAACTCTGCGGGATAGCTGTCTGCTTTCTCCCTTAATCCGACTTTTTCCAACAGTTCGTTCGCTTTTTTCACTGCTTCGGCCTTTGCAACTTTTCGCACCCGTATCGGTGCCAGGGTTATGTTTTCAATCACTTTTTTATGGGGGAACAGCTCAAATTGCTGAAAAACCATCCCGACATCAGTCCGTATCCGGTTTACGTCTGTTTTCGGATCTGTCAGATCGAAACCTTTTACCACCACCTTGCCTGAAGTGACCGGTTCCAGCATGTTCAAACAACGTAAAAAAGTACTCTTGCCTGAACCGCTGGGACCAATCACACAAATAACCTCATTTTCTTTTATCTCCAAATTAATGTCTTTTAATACGTGTTGTTGTCCAAAATATTTATTAAGCTTTTCTACTCGGATCATATGTCCCATCCCTTGTCAAATAATCAATTTTTGATATCAGTTCCTGCTTGTGCCAAACCGTTTCTCCAGATAAGAAACCAGCTGTGAAAGAACCGTTGTCAAAACAAGATACATAAGCCCGGCCGTGACATATGGAGCCCAGCGGACAAACGTGTTTTTCGCCGTCACAAACGCAGCATACGTAATGTCATTGACAGCAATAACAGTGACCAGGGATGAATCTTTCAAAAGGGTAATAAATTCATTGCCCAAAGGCGGCAACATTTGTTTAAACGCCTGAGGCAGCACAACATAACGCATCGCCTGCGGATAGGACATGCCAAGTGAGCGGGCTGCTTCCAGTTGTCCCCGATCCACAGATTGAATTCCTCCGCGGAAGATCTCCGCAATATAAGCCCCTGAATTCAGCGATAACGCGACAAAACTGGATATCATGGCATCGGGGGGCTCCAGCCCAAACGATTCCGCCAGTGTAGGCAATACCGCAAAGTGAAAAAAAAGTATCTGCAAAAAAAGCGGTGTGCCACGAAAAAGATCCACATAGATCTTAGCCGGGACAAAAAGCCACTTTTTGTGTGATATTTTCATCAAACCCAGCGCAACTCCGATTACCATCCCGATTGTCACTGCGACAACAGTCAGTTCAATGGTAACGAGCAAGCCCCGTATAAATAAGTCTTTATATTCAATAATGACTGACCAATCCCAATCCATCATCATTATCCACAGTCTTCCTCTCCGCGATCAATAGTTATTCACATACTTATCCACATTATCCACAGGGCAAATAGAAAAAGTTATCCACCGGTTTTCCCGAAGATATCAACAACTTATCAACAATCAAGACCTGTTTTCCCCGAAATACTTGTTATAAATTTTGTCATACGTTCCGTTTTCCCGGATTTTTTTCAGTCCCGCATTTAACCGGTTTAATAATTCCTTGTTTCCTTTTTTGACAATAATCCCGTAGTACTCTTTGGGAATGGAAGGATCCTCGATGATTTTGTATTTTTCATTTCCCAACCGCCTGATATATTCCTTGTTGACAGCCTCATCCACAACAACCGCATCCAGCCGGTTCCATTTCAAATCGTCAATTGCTGAAGAAACCACATCATATCGTTTCAATCCCGGATATGTTTTTCCAAATGCCTGTTGAACCACTTTTTCTCCGGTTGTTGCCGATTGCACACCAATATTTTTTCCTTTCAAATCGTTTAAAGCCTGAACCGGAGACGATTTTGGCACCAGAATTACCTGTTTTGCTTCAAAATACGGCTCTGTGAAATCATACATTTTCTTGCGCTCATCCGTTATCGTAATCGCTGCAATTCCGGTATCAATCTGACCGCGGGCAACCCCGTTAAGCATGCTGTCCCAACCGTAATGCTGAAAATTCAGCTTCAAGTTTTCTGCCTGGGCAATTGCCTGAATCAGCTCCGCGTCAAATCCGGTAATTTCCCCGTTTCCTTCCATTTTTTCAAAGGGCGGAAACTCCGCATTGGTTCCGGCATTGAGAAGACGGTCATCATTATTTTGACTGCTGCATCCTGTTACAACCGAAAGTATAAAAGCCACCGATAGTATAATCATGCATAAGCGTATTTTCATTTCTTTAACCTCCTTTTAACAAAAACAGTTAATTAAAGAGAAAATGACCAATCATCCTTTGTTGTCTGATTTTATCATTATAATATCTGTTGAATATTTATTCAATCAAAACTTATTGTTTATTCATAAACAATTTTTTCTAAACAACATAAAAAAATCACTCACACCCATTTAAATGGTTGTGAGTGATTAGATTGATTCAAATTATAAATACTTTTTTTATTCATTGATGAGATCTTTCAAATGCTTTCCGGGCTTAAAGGCCGGGGCTTTCCTTGCTTCAATGTGCATTTCTTCTCCTGTTTGCGGATTGCGGCCTTTTCTGGCAGCGTACTCGCGTACTTCAAAATTGCCAAATCCGATCAGCGTCACTTTTTCTCCGGCTTTTAAAGCTTCGGAAATGGTTTTCAGCACGCTGTCAATCACCATTCCGGCCTCTTTTTTCGTTTTGCCTGTTTTTTCAGCTACTTTTTCTATCAATTCGGTTTTGTTCATCTTTCAACTCTCCTTAAAGATTACTAGCATGTGAACCGCGGTCTACACTGAAAGAGCTTTTCGCTTCATCTGGTGTATGACCGGCATCCATCCACAAAAGCTTGCACCGAGTCCATGCTGTTTGCCAGGTATTCACTTGAACAAACGTTTTTTCGGTGTGTCCACACCGGATCAATTCATTAAAGATTTGCAAGCATCCCGCAAAGAACCTGGCAACACTTTGACGGCCCCGTTGAGATGGGAACCCCCCCCGCTCACAAGTCTTGAAAAAACCTTATTTACAGGTTTTGACCACTTTTTCAAATTCTATACTTACCTGGCAAATGTAACTGCATAAATCTGGCCAAAACCTCCTTTGCGCAGGACTTTCGCACAAGCTCTGACAGTGGCACCCGTCGTATAAACATCGTCTACAATCAGCAAAGTTTCTCTGCGGCGACCCCTGTCTGGCAATCCTTTCGCCAGCACAAAAGCATTGTCCACAGACAACAGTCTTTCCAGACGGGTACGTTTGCTTTGTGGAGCAGTTGCCTTCTCTCTTTGCAACAAGGGCAGAACCGGGAGCCGCATGTTCTTGCCGATTACTTTTGCCAGGCGTTCAGCCTGGTTGAAACCGCGCTGTTTTTGCCGTTCTCCATGCATCGGAACAAAGGTGATCAATGAAATGCCTTTTTCCTGATAATGTTTTTTTACCACTTCTGTCATCCAGTTTCCCATTGGGAGGGCCAAACTTTCTTTGCCGCGATATTTGAAGGTTTGAACCCATTCCTTGACCAGATCAGTATACATGACTGCACTTCGATTGACCACCCTTTCACATGGATTTATACCTTTACAGTCCGAACAGGTTTTGTTGCAGCTTTCTGGCATAATACGACCACAAACCGGACAGATAAACTCCCCGGGGGTGATTACTTGCTCCAGACAGACCGGACAAATGTGATCGAGGGCTGATGCCAACACAATTCCCCGCATGGGAGACGAACAAAACCAGCAACGGAAAAATTCCGTAAAGAGAGATGACCACCACTTCACCTCAGATATACGCTCCTTTTTGTCCAAATCCTTCTTTTAACGCAAAATCATTCAGCTTCTTAATCTTTTTTTGCGCCTGTTGCTGTGCATCTGTCTTTTCCCTGGCGAGAAACCAGACCTTTCCTTTTTGATATTTCGCACTTCTTCCAACACGTCCCGCAATCTGGATCAGCGCTGTCTCATCAAAAACAGGATGGTCTGAACCAACGACGAGCACATGACAACCGGGAACGGTAACCCCGCGTTCCAGGATTGTTGTTGTCACCAGAATTTTCCATTTTCCTCCCCGAAATTCCTGCACAATTTTTTCACGCAACGGATGGCGGGAATAAATTCCTTTTGTTTTCAGAAAGTGACAAGGTGACTGTTTCTGCAGCCATGAAAGCAACAGCTGAATATCCTGGATTCGGGGCACAAAGATCAAGGCCTGTCCCTGATCCCGGTCCAGTTGCTTTAAAAACCGGGTGATTCCACGAATATGTTGTTTTTGATGCAATTTTTCCCATAGTTTTCTTTCCCGCAACAATTGCGGCAACGGCAGCGGATGTCCATGGTACCGAACCGGCAGAAGAACAGTAGGCAATTTTCCCGTTTTGCCGTAGCGCAGCCAATTGGCGGGTGGTGTTGCGGTTAACAATATTTGTTGCCCGGCATCGCAAAGAGCCCGATTGATTACTGCTTCCAGACTGGAGTCTCCATACAAAGGAAAGGCGTCCGCCTCATCGATAATCATCAGGTCAAAAAAGCGGTAAAACCGCCTGACCTGGTGACAAGTGGCCAGAACAAATGGAGCTGAAGCAAAACGTTCTCCCGAACCTCCGTATAATGCAATGACCGGATACTCCCAAATCGTTTTCTTTAAACGGGGTAACAGCTCCAGGACCACATCCTTGCGCGGAGTTGCCCATAATACCCTTTTGCCCCGGCCAAGCCATTTTTTAACAATCGGGAGCATTATTTCTGTTTTTCCGGCTCCAGTCACGGCCCAGACCAATATTTGCTTTTTATGCCTGTCCAGTTCCCTTTCAATTTCCAGGACCGCATGCTCCTGGCCCTTGCTGAGGGAAAAGGGCAATGGTCCAGAAAGAGCCGCTTTCATTCCCTCCCGGGCAGGCTGAAACAAAAAGAACGGTGTACAGGCTCGGGAACGCCCCATCAGGATGCAGTTTTCGCATACGGCACACTCTCTTCCACACGTTGAACAGGCCGCCAGTCTGATTTCTTTTCCCTGATACAGACATCGTTCACACCGCCACTTACGGACTGCTCCATGTTGAACAACCCCCGGTTTCAGTTCACATTTTCCTTGCAGCAGAAGGATTTGCAATATTTTCCGCAGTTCGCTGGAATTGACTTCCAACCGGTGTTTCTCCACCCACTGGACAACTTCCTGCCATAAAAGACCTCTTCCGGCAAGATATGTAAACAAGTTTTTTGCCTTTTCCAGCAAACGTCGGGCCTCTGTCTCTTCTACTGCCTCCGGTTTCCTTGACCAGTGGAGCCCCGTACACCGCTTGTTTCCCTTTATGATAGACCAGGCCTCGTTAACAGAACGGGTTACATATACGCATTCCAATTCACGTCCTTGTTTTCCCCAATACCACAGGTCTGTTGCAAGATCCAGACTTAACCGTCCTTTTTGTTCGCCTTGCAACCGGTAATAACAGACTTCCATCATTACTCACTCCCACAAAAAAATCAGGCCGCCATATGGACCCGATTTTAAGCCAATCCTTTTTCTGATTCTTCCATCTCTGATGAATCAGGTTCCCTTAAATCCATGACAATCAGATTTTCATTGTTTTTTTGTTGGGATTGAAGCCAGCGGTAAATCGCTTCATCCACATCGGATTCCTCGCCGAAACGAATCACATGCAAGTGGGGATAGCGCTGTTCCAACCGTTTTAAAATAAACAGGGTATCATCATTTGAACCTGCATCAAGACAAGTAATTTGACCCGGTTTTCCCTGTGTCCCGTTCCAGACATAATAAGAACGGATCATCCACTCCAAAGCGTGCTGGCTGTTTTGGGTAATAATTACCAGATGAACCGCTTTATTATGATAATAATGGCCAAAATACCGTGAAAGACTTTTAATGATCAGAAAGAGAGCAATATACAACGCAACACTCCATAAAACCCACTGTTCCATTAACCTGCCCTCCTTGAAATTATCGTATGATGACAAGAGGGGGAGTGTGATGGTTGCGGTCATCTGTGCTATATCAACTGTACCCAGCCATACTTCATGGCAAGCAATACTGCCTGGGTTCGATCTTGCACGTTTAACTTGTAAAGAATATTGCTCACATGATTTTTTACTGTTTTTTCACTTATATAAAGATGCTCACTTATTGTACGATTATTTTTTCCCTGTGCCATCAGTCTTAAAACTTCCATTTCCCTGTAAGTTAAAACATCTTTCCAGGATACATTGGGAACGGTTGCATAATGATAATAAAACGCCCCTTCCACCCGGCTCAGTCTTCTGAGTTCATTTACCATCATTCCGGTCATGACCGGATGAATATATACTTCGCCGCTTGCCAGAGTACGGATTGTTTCAATTAAAGTTTTGCTTTGTGTATTTTTCAACAGAAATCCGGACGCCCCCAGCCGGATGGTTTCCAACACATATGGACCTGCACATTCAGACAAAATGAGTACTTTGATCTGCGGCATCATTTGGCTTAATCGATAGGTAAGTTCTACCCCGTCAACCTGAGGTAAATACAAATTTGCAATCACAACATGCGGATTTACCATTCTGCAAATGAAAGGGACTTCTTGACCCTCTGAACTTTCACCGACTAACAGCATATCTGTTTCAGGCTCTATGGCAGATTTGATCCGATTCCGATAGACAGAGTCGGGATCGGCAATCAATACCCGAATCGGAAATGGTCGATCTGAATTTTTTGTCATTTTCTCCGACTCAGACGGCTTGTCTCCCAAGGGAGTCCCCCCTTCCGCCGCAAAATTGCTTTTATTTAAATTTTACCATGAAAAAAATGGAGATGAAATAAGATGCCCGCCAAATTGAGATGAATTTTTTTTGATTTTATAAATAGAGAAACCTGGCAGCCAAAAAAGTTTTCTGAATTATTTCTGTAAAACGCTCAATCATGCCAAATTCAAAATCTGTTTATTCTCAAGAAAATATGAACCCGGAAAACAATTTTATAAAAACAAAAAGAAAGAGCCGGCGGTATGGTACCGCAAGCTCTCTAAAAAAATATATGTCCGATACACTTTCCCTGTTACAAACCGGCTTCTTTTTTCAGAACATCCGCCAGATCAGTATGTTCCCAGGGCAAGTCGATATCTGTCCGACCAAAATGGCCATATGCTGCGGTCTGCCGATAAATCGGCCGGCGCAGATCCAGTTGGCGAATAATGCCGGCAGGACGCAAATCAAAATGTTTTTCCACCAATTCAACCAGTTTGTCTTCACTTACTTTGCCTGTTCCAAATGTATCCACCCGAATGGAAACCGGACGGGCCACCCCGATCGCATAGGCGAGTTGTACCTCGCATTTGTCAGCCAAACCGGCGGCAACAATATTTTTGGCCACATAGCGGGCAGCATATGCGGCAGAACGGTCCACTTTTGTCGGGTCTTTTCCGGAAAAAGCACCTCCGCCATGACGGGCATAGCCGCCATATGTGTCAACAATAATCTTGCGGCCTGTCAAACCGGCATCCCCTTGCGGGCCGCCAATAACGAAACGGCCGGTAGGATTGATATAGATTTTGGTATATTCATCCAGCATATCTTGCGGAACAATTGGCATAATGACATGTTCCTGTATATCTTTTTTAATCTGGTCCAAAGTAATGTTTTCCGCATGTTGTGTTGAAACAACAATAGCATCAATCCTGACCGGACGGTCGCCTTCATACTCCACAGTTACCTGTGTTTTCCCATCCGGACGGAGGTATGGCAGCGTCCCGTCAATCCGAACTTCATGCAAACGGCGGGCCAGTTTGTGGGCAAGGGAAATCGGAAGTGGCATCAATTCTTCCGTTTCATTGCAGGCAAACCCGAACATTAATCCCTGGTCGCCAGCTCCGATTGCTTCTATTTCCTCTTCGCTCATTCTCCCTTCCCGTTTTTCGAGAGCTTCATCTACTCCGAGGGCAATATCTGGTGATTGTTCATCAATCGATGTAAGTACGGCACATGTTTCGGCATCAAACCCGTATTTTGCCCGTGTATAGCCGATTTCTTTAATGGTCTGGCGGACGATTTTGGGAATATCGACATAACAGGAAGTCGTAATTTCGCCACTCACCAGGACCAGGCCTGTCGTTACCGACGTTTCGCAGGCAACGCGTGCATTCGGGTCTTTTTCTAAAATCGCATCCAGAATCGCATCTGAAATTTGGTCACAAATTTTGTCCGGATGGCCTACTGTTACCGATTCAGAGGTAAAAAGGCTGCGTTTTGTTGCTGACATGGTTCTCCCCCTAACTTCCGAAAAGACTGCAAATACAAAAAGCCTCTCCTTCGAGGAAAGGCTTGGTTTTCATCCTCGATGTCTTTTACATTAAACCCTTTTTTATTCATCAATAGCATAACCCAATCATTAAGGAATTACAACCGGTTTATGGCGCTTCCGAAAACAAGCGTGAAGCTGATTTTGTCTGCCTGGCAGATGCCCGCCGTTCAAACGAAATGGCAATCTGATACGGCTGGTCAATCAAATTGCCTGCATAATCAGTAACCCGAAAATAAAGCCGCCCTGTTTCCGCAGAGAACTGCAGGGTTTCCAAGCCTCCCTCGTTTTCTTCATCAAACCGCATTTTTTCCCATGAATCAGCCTGCACTTTAAAGATGACAGGATCAAAGCGCGGTGTGCGGGGCCGCACAGAAATACGCAAATTGCCGGGTTCGGTTAATATAAGTTGATACCAGTCGATATCCCCTTGCCTGGAAATAGTTGCTTCATAAACAGTCTCTTTCTCTTTTAACGGCAACAGGGAGGCATGGGAAAGCATATCATTTTTTTCAAATTTGTCTGCAGCGGGAGAGAAGGCAACATGAAAATTTAACCTGACCTGGCCTTCTGTTTTTTGGGGCAAGGTCCACCGGAAATAAGTTTTGCCCTTTGCAACAGAAGTCTCGATCCTGCTTGTTCCCGCCCGGGGTGAAAAAGAAGTGGTATGACTTCTGTTTGCTGAAACCTGGTGAAGAAGCAGCTGGCTGTTTCCGTCTTGCTCCACGTTGATTTGCAATTTTCCTGCCCGTTCCAGATCAAGGACATACCAATCCTGATCTCCTTCAGCCAGCGTCAGGTTCATCTCCTGCAAAAGGGAAAAGGGCTTTGCTTCCTGCCGGGAATTATTCGGTTCAGCCGGATCGTGGTTTAATTCAGCCCGAACCGCACGATAAGTATTCAGAATGCCAAATCCTGTTTTTTCATCCCATTCAGGAGAGCGGGCAGGTTTGGAAGCTGTCTGGCTCAGCAACATACGCAGTTCCCGGGCTGAGTAATCCGGATGAAGCTGCCAGATCAGGGCAGCAGCCCCCGCTATTTGCGGTGCGGCAAAAGAGGTACCCGATTCATAAGAATAGCCGCCATTTATCGTAGTTGTATAAATCATATCACCCGGCGCTGTCAGATCCAGACCGGGACCCGTATTGGAAATGGGCAAATGGTTTCCCTCAACATCAACTGCCCCTGCCGACAGTACGGAAGGAAAAGCGGCTGGATAATACAGGGGACTTTTAAGCAGCTGATGTTGCTTTATGTCATAATCAGCGTTTCCGCCTGCGGCAACTACCAGCACACCGTTTTTTTCAGCTTCCTGAACAGCTTCTTCCATCAGCCTCGAATATGCCCAGCTTCCCTGTGCCAATACTATAATATCCGCATTGCGCCGAATTGCTTCGCGAATCCCTTTGACGGTATAAAAAACTTCACCGTCTTCACCATTTTCCATCACTTTGACAGGCATAATTTTTCCTGCCCCAACCGGCAAACCGTTTCTTCCCCCCCAAGTTGCAGCAATAACACCTGCCACTTTGGTTCCATGACCAAAATGATCTTCCGGCGATGCTTTGGGATCCTTAATGTTCACCCCTTTTTCCAGGAAAGGTATCAGGCCTGGATGATCCAGATCTACTCCTGTATCAATAACCGCGACGACAACCGGTTTCGGTTTTTTCCGGGCCCAATTGAACCGAAGAAAATCCCATGCCTGGGGGAACCGGGTTTTATACAAATAATAAGATTTGCCAAATCTGAATTGAAGGTTGTCATAATCATCCTTCCTTCCAAGGCTATAACGGGTATTCGGCTGCAAATACTCTACACCGGGATGTACTTTCCATGTTTGCAGCCATTTTTCCTCATTGGTTTCCCGACGAAGCCGTACAAGGTAAATGCCTCCCTTGTCATGCCCGATTTGTTCTGCCATCTGCCAAAAGGAGGCAGGAACTTCTGTACGCCACTTTACGATCCACTCCGCATCCGTTTTTTTGCTCTCAGGCAACACCGGGTTATAAACAACCGGCAACAGGACACATACCAGAGATACAACAAGACTCAAACATATAACTTGTTGTCTGTTTAACATATCTATCACCAAAAGTACGATTATTTTCAAAAAACGATCTGAGAAAATTATAGATTCATGTGAATTTATTATATAGAATAGGTAATTGTAGACATACATTTTGTCTCAATTAAGAATGAAACTTTTTCCCAATTAAATTACATACCCGGTATTCATCAAATTAACCCCGGCAAAAAACAGGATGCATGCTTTACAACCTGACTGAAACCTCGAGAGTTGGAATAATCGGGTATAACCTTGCAAAAAAATTCTTCATATATTCATTCGAAGACTTCCCAAATTTTCAGGAAAGTTGATTCTTTTTTTACCCATTTCCAGGCGGGGCAATCAAAAAGTCTGTTTCCTTGCCAAATCTTCGCAATTTCATTTACAGCTCGCAACATTTTGGTCTGTCGTGCGTCTTTAAATTTGTAAGCATCCATTTATAAAAAAATTGCCGGGATCAACCGTTTATTTTTTCCATGGTTAGATGATACCGTAAATGGGAAATACAAGTAGGAGCCTTTATTTTTATATCGCCTTGTTATTTGCCAAAATTTTGTTGAGTGATTTACTTACGGTCATCCCCTTGATCGTTCAAAAACAAGAATGCTACCATTAAATGAAAACATTTTCGGGCAAGTGGGGATTTAAATGAGAAGAGTAGATCAAAGCCGCATAAGTCGGGTCAAAAAAAAACGACGCAAGAAATGGATTATACGAACTGTTTCCTTGTTTCTTCTTCTTCTTTTAGGAGTTGGTCTTTATTTGGGATCTGAAATCTGGGGAGTCTTTGCCAATACGAAAAACAATCTCGGGAAATCCGATTTGCGGAATAAGCAAGTGGAAATGGATTCGGAACCTTTTACAATCCTGTTATTGGGCACCGACCAGCGGAAACGGACTGATCCTGTATGGCGTGCTGATGTAATGATTCTGATTGCCGTAAACCCGAAAACACACAGTGCCAAAGTACTTAGTATTCCTCGTGACACCTATACTACCATTGCCAACACCAATGGGCTGAAAGCAAAAATCAATTCAGCTGCTTACTGGGGTTACAAAAAAGACGTTGGTCAAGTTGCCAATATCCGTAAAACGTTGGAAAATATGCTCCATATACCGGTTGACTACTATGCCCGTATCAACTTTCAGGGATTTGAAGATATTGTTGACGCACTTGGCGGGGTAGAAGTAAATGTGCAGTTTCCTTTCCACCAACAGGCAATTGGCGGTGATATGGTTTATTTTGAACCCGGTGTCAAAGAACTGAATGGATCCGAAGCACTTGCCTATGTACGTATGCGCAAACAAGATCCTAATGGTGACCTGGGCCGTAACATACGACAACGGGAAGTTGTTACGAAATTGATTGACAAAATTGCCAGTTTTGAAGGAATTGGAAGCTTTTCCAAACTGATGAAGGCAGTTGGCGACAATTTCGAGCACAGTATGGAATTGGAAAATTTTCAAGCTCTGGCAAATATCTATCGCAAAATTCCAAAGAATAACATTGAAAACCTTGAAATAAAAACATATCCTGAAAATATTCCCGGTGCAGGAGCCGTACTCATCTGGCCAAAAGAAGATCGCCTAAAAATTCAGCAAATATTAAGGGATCAATTGGAATTGCCACCGCTTAAAAACCAGGATTCCGGGGAAAATTCGGAAGCTGATGATTCATCGGAAACAGATAACCAATTTTCATCCAGTGACGGCTATTAAGCCGTCACTTTCATTTTATGCCTGCCAGAACATACTTATTCTGGCCTTTCTTTTTTATTTACTTTAAGATTAGAGAGAAGAAGGTGAAGCAATATGACAAATGACCATTATCTGACCATTGGCTCTTTGGGCGAGACAGAAATCACCATTCAGAAGTCACGTTTCCTGTGCAGGGCAAAACGCGTAACCTCAGAAGAGGAAGCGAACCAGTTCATTCAGTCCATCAGCAAGAAGCATTGGGATGCCACCCATAACTGCTATGCCTATCTGATATCTGAAAACATCCGGAAGTTCTCTGATGACGGGGAACCTGCCGGTACAGCAGGACGTCCCATATTGGAAGTGATTCAGGCCAGACAGTTGCAACAAACCGCCATTGTCGTCACCCGGTACTTTGGCGGAATCAAACTGGGCGCCGGGGGACTGGTGCGGGCATACAGCCAGGGAGCTTCCGCAGCAATTGATGCAGCTGGAATCATTAAATGCCAATTGCACCAAGAAGTTATTTTCACTTTTGATTACAGTTTTATGGGGAAAATGGAATATGAACTCCATCGCCAAAACTGCTTGCTGGAACCTCCGCAATTTCTGAATGTAGTTTCGTGGCCTGTATGGATTCCGGCCGGACAGGAAAAGCCGTTAATCCAGCAAGTAAAAAACTGGACCAATGGCCAGGTGAAGATTAAACAGGGAAAGCAGGAATACAAGCAGCTTCCCGCAGACAGCTAAAGATCCCATAATCCCGCTCTTCCCGGTTCGAAGAAGGGGATTATGGGATCTTGTTTGCACATTCATATCAACTGTTACTCTGAGTTTACATTTCGTTAACAAAGCATCGACTTCCAACTATCCTGTGATCCAATGGCGTATAATAAAAGTACCACAAACATTCTGGAGGTGCGCAACATGGAATACACAGCAGGCAAATCCTTCTGGATCGGTGTCATTAATGCTTCCTGTTTAAGCGTACCGCTTTGGTTTTTATTATATCTTTGCCTGAGGATCATTCTTTAGTTCCGGCAAGATCCTTGCAACTAACAGTGAATAAACGCGTAAATGGGTAAAACGACGCTTTCCATATATAAAAGATGCCATTATCAAATGGCATCCGTTTTATTTTTAACGAGCTCCGCTTCCGGATACAACAACCCAGACTGTACGAAGCAAGATTTGCATGTCAATCTTAAATGATTGATTCCGGATATAGTACATATCCAACTCAAACTTCTCAGCAGGTGTTGCTTCATATCCTCCATTTACCTGTGCCCAGCCGGTAAGTCCCGGTTTAACCAGCAAACGCTTTTTGAAGCCGGGAATTTCCTTGTCAAACTGCTCTGTAAAGACAGGGCGCTCAGGGCGAGGGCCAATCAAGCTCATGTCACCTCGCAGGATATTGATCAATTGCGGCAGTTCATCAATCCGTGTTTTCCGGATAAATTTACCTACTTGAGTGACACGCGGGTCATTTCTTGACGCCCATTGGGGACCATTTTTTTCAGCATCCATGCGCATTGAACGCAATTTGATGATATTAAATTTTTTCCCGTTTAAACCTACCCGCTCCTGTTTGTAAAAAACAGGTCCGGGAGATTCCAGTTTGATTGCGATCATGGTAAGAACGAGTACTGGTAACGTAAAAAGCAACAGTGCAATGGAAAAAACAATCTCAAACCCCCGCTTGAAAAGCGGATAAAATGAATAGGTCCGTCCAGACAGAACACCCGAATTGCTCTCGTAGGTTAATTTGGAACGCATCCGCTATCCACTCCTGCAGTGTATGATCAAAATCGAATCTGCGTATGTGTGTAAGTCGATCAAGTTTACAAAAATAACAGTAACATTACATTAATGTTTCAATATAGTTACTGTAAATCAGTATACTTTAGAAGCAGCTGGATGACAATAGGCTTTTTTTAAAAAAACAGATTCCGCCTGCCGCCTGTGGGGGAAAACATATTGTAATTGCTCGCTTGCACTCATTTTCTACATTTTTTTGTCTATTTTACGATATTCGTTCTGATAATATGCGTAAGTTTTGTGCAGTCCTTCTCTCAAGGAATATTTTGGTTGCCAGTTTAAAGTTGAACAGGCCTTCCGGTTGTCAAAATAACTGTGCCGGATATCTCCGGGCCGGTCGGGTCCGTTTAATTTCCTGTTTTGATAAGAGGCTATTTCATCAAACAGAGCAAGCACCTGATTAAGCGTGGTCTGGACTCCGGTACCGATATTCAATATTTGTCCGTCTCCGGCCGTAAGCGCTGCCAGGTTCGCTCTTGCTACGTCCTCAACATAAATATAATCCCGTGTTTGTTCTCCATCTCCAAATATGGTAAACGGCTCGCGCTGCAGATACTTGTCTACCAGAATGGAAATCACGCCTCCTTCGCCGCGCGGATCCTGCCGCAAGCCATATACATTGGCGTAACGCAGGGCCGTATATTTCAAACCGTACAGTTGGGAATAAACTTCCAGATAATGTTCAACTGTATGCTTTGAAATTCCGTATCCGGAAAGCGGGGCAACCGGGTGTTTTTCATCAATCGGAAGATATTCCGGATTGCCATACACCGCAGCTGACGAAGCATAGACAATCTTTTTAACACCGGTTTTGCGGCAGGCTTCCAAAAGATTGATTGAACCGATAATATTGATATTTGCATCAAGAATCGGATCTTCTACCGAAGTATTTACATGGATTTGCGCTGCCTGGTGAATAACTGCTTCCGGCCTCTCCCGTTCAAAAACATGAACCAGTTCGGGATCGGTCAAATCCATTTCGACCAGTTTTGCAGCGGGATGAACTTGCTCTTTTTTACCAGATGAAAGATTGTCAATGGTAACAACCTGGTCTCCTCGTGCAACCAGCAGATCAACAATATGAGAACCAATAAAGCCGGCTCCACCCGTTACTAATATCTTCATTGAACAGACTCCTCTCTCGAGAATTCTTGGATTTTACACGGGGTAATCAATGCATTCCTGTTTATCTTACCAATTACAACAAGGCAAAGCAAAGAAACAAGTCGTGAACGGTATGCAACAATTGTTGCCAGATAGACAAAAGGATTTATTGTATAAACACAGAAGAGTAAACGGGTATCTGATTGCGTACAATGATGAAAAATAATATAATAAACAAAATTAATAAACATCTGTGAGGGTTCCTGGAGAATGAAAAAATGGATACTGCGTTTGATGTCATTCTTGGTTATGCTCCTGGTTCTAGTATTCGTCTATTTCGGATATCAAATCTGGTCAGCCGCTAACCGGTCCTATGTCCCTCCAACACAGACAAAATCAGACAAGCGGGCGACCGCTGTAAAAATTCACAAAGACCCTGTTGCCATCCTGTTGCTGGGTGTAGATGAACGGGAAGGTGACCGGGGGCGTTCTGATACAATCATGATTGCCGCCATTAATCCGCACGAACAGGATGTTGTGTTAACCAATATTCCACGGGATACAAGAGTGGAAATACCCGGCAGAGAAGGAAAAGACAAGATTAACCACAGCTATGCCTACGGCGGTGTTGACCTGACACGCAAAACCGTGGAAAATTTCCTGGACTTGCCTGTGGATGGGTATGTACAGATCAATATGCAGGGCCTCAAAAAAATTGTCGACAAGCTGGGCGGAATTGAGGTTGAAGTTCCGTTTACCTTTTCCTATGGAGGTTATCACTTTGAAAAAGGTACCATGCATTTAAATGGCGATGAGACTCTTGCCTTTGTCCGCATGAGAAAAGAAGACCCGACCGGGGATTTTGGCCGGATCAAGCGGCAACAGGAAGTAATCCGGTCCATTATCCGCAAGGGAACTGATTGGACAACCCTGAGCAAGCTGGATGATGTCATGGAGGAATTGGGTTCCAATGTAAGGACCGATATTGCCCCGTTCCAGCTCTTGCAACTGCAAAATGAATACGCCAACATGCCGCGGGAAAACATCGAAACAGTCAGCTTTAAAGGAGAAGACGCCAGAATCGGCGGAATTTATTATTTCAAGGTTTCTCCGGAAGAAGTTGCACGTGTGCGATACATTCTGGCTGAACAGCTGGATTATCAACCGCCCGGTCAACCCCAATAAGCAAAAGAACCCTAAAACCTATGGTGATATACGGTTTAGGGTTCTTTTATCAGTCCAGCAACTCTTGATAAAGCGAGAGCAATTTTGTCTTCTCTACATCCCAGTTGTAACGTTCTTCATGAGCTTTTCGCGCATTTGCACTCATCTGTTTCCACAGGTCTTCATCCATTGCAATCTGCTCCACTTTTTGAGCCATGTCTTTTGGATCCAGGGCATCCGCCACAAACCCGCAATTGCTGGATTCAACAATCTCCTTCCAAAGCGGAAAATCTGTCGCCACCAGGGGCAGACCAGCAGCCATGTATTCAAACATTTTAATAGGCAACGACTCCCGGTAATTCTCAATCGGGTGAAGGCAAACCAAGCCTACTTTTCCTTTGGCCAGCCACTTTTGCACCTCAATAAAAGGAATCCGTCCGTGCAGATAGATCCGTTTCCGTTCCAGCTCGGACCGGTCCTGATCCTCTTTGGCAATATGCTGCAGGGGACCTATGATGTGCAGTTCTGCCTTGAGCGATTCCGGCAAATAATCCATCATTTGTATCATTTCCCGGTAACCCCGCAAATAAGAGACGCCTCCAACATACAAAATCCGGGTAATACCATCATTTTCCCTGTCAATTTGGGGCATCCGCAAGGGATAATTTTTAATAACCTCCACCCTTTTCACTTTCTGAAACTGTTTCCGAATGGATTCCGTTGCAGTAATGACAGCTGCCAGCTGACGCGCCAGTCCCTTTTCAACCACCTGTACACATTTGGATAATGGAGAACGGAGTTTACCTGGTATCCAGGGTTTTGTCTGGATCTGCCTGGGCAGATCCTCATGCGAATCATAGATAACCGGGCAACCCGTCCGCCATGCCAGCAATACTCCCCATGGCAACAATTCCGGGTCGTGAAAATGGAAGAGATCCGCACCGCTTTTCAACGCACGCCGATAAAGTTCAAATCCCACCAGAAGTCGCTTCCATTTCTTATCCACACGCCGGACACCTACAATCTTTACGCCATTCTCCACTTTTTCCGCAAAATCGGCAACAGCATGAAGCTCAACGCGATAACCGTTTTGGGCCAACGATTTGGCCTGTTTGTGGAAAATCCGCGAATCATCATAAGGATGAACAGAACTGAATATCATTACTTTTGCGGACACTAAGAGGAACCCCTTTCACCTCAACGTTAGGTGGGAAGTTTTAAGTTTATTACTCATAGTATAATACTACAAAAAAGCATAGATAAAGTATAATGTTATCGAAATTCTTTTCCCTAGTTTGTCACATTGAAAAAGGCCATCCATTTTTAGTGGATGGCCTTTAATTAAATTAAAATTATGATTTTTCTTAGTTAACACCTTGACATGTTACTTTAGTCACATGTGATCTTTCTCTTGGTGCCTCAACATAAACTCGATATTTAGTAGATGAACTAGCTACTGATGTAGTAATAGACAAATAATGTGTATTAAGATCCGGTACATCCAAAAGATGTGGTCCACTAACAGTTGTCCAAGTAGACCCACTTAATCTTTGAACAGATACTAACCCTTGTCCTGCATCCATGTAAGTAGTAAATTTAATTCTTGGATAACTTGTAGTACATTCACTAGAACCCCAATGGCCACCTTCACTAATCCAGACCGGTCCCCATCCTGCCGCATATGTTTCAGCAATAGGAGCAAATGACATTATTAGCGCCAAAAAACCAGCGAGTAAAAAAGACATTTTTTTATTTATCATAATCACCTCAATATAACTTATTATCAAATTTATTTTATCATTGGCTATATTTATATGTCAATATAATGATTTTATACAAATATTAAAGATATTACATAAAGGAGATATCCCAAAAGTAGAAAATCTACTTAGGGTGTAGCTCCTTTCTTACAGAAGATACTAAATTTTTTAGTTTAAGTAGCATTTACTTCCTTCTTCCTTTCTTATCTTGTCTATTTGAGCCGCCACTTTCTTTAGAAGATTATGTTTAAGGCCGAATAGCCCTACTTCAATGCTCACCTTCTGTAAACCCCGAAGAAAAAAACGGTGGAAAGCTCGACTTCCTAAAGCACTTTTTACTTCTATCGAATGTTGAATAGGAAACGCTCTTCTGTGATCACTCCAAGCTTTTCGCATGCTGTTTTCTTGTATTTCAAAAGTACAGGACTCACAATAATTTATCATCCTATTGTTAATTTTATGCACTGTTCCCAATAACCACATGAATGGAATATTTTCACGGATAGCTTTTACAATCATACGAGAGAAATAAATTTTTTGAGTGTAGGCAAAACACAATAATTTTTGTCATCATTTGGTGATGGTAATTACTTCGACCATCCCCAAAATAATGTTTAAGAAAAACATCATCCTTTACTCAATCAATAACATCGTTGACAACGCGACCACATATTAGGGTAGAATCAGCTCTTCTAAGTCTATTGGCAAGATGGTCCATGTTATACTCACTAAAGTAACATAACTCATAAGAAATCGCCCTTTAGCAGATCATTTAGTGGTACATTATTTTGCTACAAATGGGCGATTTTTTTCTAAGAAACTATAAAAAAACCGGGGCTATCCCTTCTTTTGGGACATCCCCTTTATGAATGTTAAATATAATTTTATTTATTATATTTTAGTTTATTTTCACCTAGTACAATTATTGCTAGAGCCAATCCGTAACAAATCCACATCGGGGTATAATGAATTGCAGTACTTGGCGCCATCCCGCCAAAGAAATATCCGGTTAACGCGGCCATCGTCGAGTAAGCACCCCAACGCAGAATCGGGCTTAAGGCCGGCGAGTGTTTTAAGCTAGCCAGTTTCCACAGGCGCCATAACATTAAAAAGTAAAGGGCCATATACAAGACAAAGATAAGCACGCCAAAATTAACCAGAACCTCACCCCACCAGTTATGCATATTTACTCTGTCCACTTTGGGGGCACCATCCATATAAACTTCAATATTTCCGGGGCCTACTCCCATATAATGGCTGTTATGGAGGAAGTTAAGTCCGTTTAAAAGCAAAAACTTGCGTACTGTCGCACTTTGGCCGGTATCTCCCGGTATGACTTCGTCGTCTCCTTCGTTCACATCCCAGGCACCTTTCTGGATATCCATCAAGAAGCCAAAAGTGCTGGACAGCTTGCCTTTTGCCTGCTCTCTCGCTGCTTCACTCAGGAAAATCGCGCTTAACCCGTTGGCCAGTATAAAAGCCACCAAAACGGCAATGATTCCTTTAAATATATTTTTCCTGGTTAATTTGCTGCGATCCACCACTTTAGGAAGCAGCACGATCAGCGGCAAAACAGCCAGGGGCAAGGCAAAAAACGTATTGCTGCGTGATCCGGTCGCCAGAAGGGTATAGAGCGCCAGAACCCCGACAATATAGATAAACCACTTATGTTTCCGCTCCAGTTTTAACATATATAAGGAACTGGCCAGAAACGGCAGACCCAATGTAATGCAGGTGGCCAGGTCGTTCTGGTTAGTGAAAAAAGAAGTAACCGTTGCCGACAGTCTGCCAAATGCGTTTGAACTGGGCAAATGAATCAGAGTAATTGATTCAAAGACGGCAAACAGGATGATTCCGGAAAAAACCCAGAACAAAACCCGTTGCGTTTTCCAAAATTTCTGTTCCGATTTCAGAAAAAATGGAAACGAGAGAGCAAGCGGCAGCATCATTCCCAGTTTGAAAAGGTAAACAACCCCTGCGGAAAGGCTGGCCGACCACGACAAAGCGATGACTCCGTAGGCAAACCAGAACAAAAAGAAAGCGCCATACCATCGCACCGGATACATGTGCGATGTTTCCAGATTTTTTTCAAACGCAAATCTGAGTGCGATTCCTGCTGCCAAAAGCAAAAAAGCAACACGAAAGAAAGTCAAATTAAAATTCTCAGATATAGGTACGCCCAAGGTGGGCCCCAACAGAGCAAAAGCAATCATCAAGTAAAACAAATTATCTAAACGCTTCTGCTTGGAAAACAACAGTTCGCTCACCAACTCTCACCCTTTTCCTCCTAGTTTGGGTAACAAGTGACCGATCCGATTCAGTGCAGAAATGGAAAACAGTCCCGTTGCAAACACTGAGCCTGTCGTCACTCCGAAAGCTAGCAGGTAATAAATCCAGGCATAGTCAATCTCATACGCCTGCACCCAAGTTACACCGATCATTGCTGTAAAAAAGACGGCCAAATAGATCATGATTGAACGAAAGCGGAAATCAACCGGGTATACTTTCTGATTCTTGAGATAGACCCAGATAATGACGAACAGATAAGCCAAAACGGTCATTATCACTGTTCCCCAAATACTAATGACCGGGACAAGGATCAAATTTCCGACCAAATAAACTGCCGCTGCAATCATAAACCCGTATGAAATTACTTTGGTCTTCTTCTTGATTAACAAACCTACCCCAAAAACATTATGCAATACATTGAACAAAGTGCCAAGGGATAATGCCCAAACATAAATATAGCCTGGTGCCAGCGACTGGTCATTCCGTCCGATAATATACAGATTATAAAGAGGCTTCATAAAAAATGCCAGCAGCATGACTGCGATGGTTCCGGCCACAAGTAATGCCCGCCCCACCAAACCAAACAGTTGCGGAGCGTCTGCGCGTTCTTTGATGGACATGGAAAAGGGCCGCCACGCCAGTTGAAATGGAGAGGTCACCAGAACAATGATACTTGCAAGCCGTACACAGGTTTCAAAAATATCGGCACTGAGCGGGGAATCGATATGATAGAGAATAGGCCTGGAAACAGACGTCATCACCCAAAATGCCAGCAATGTCGGCAACAGGGGGGCGCCATACCGGATCAAATCGCTCAAATGTTTGCGTGACAACCGAAAAACAAATTCCTTGCGGAATAGAATAATCAGAATCAGAGCCACTGTCAATTGCCCGATCAATTGTCCATAAAAAATACCCATTACCCGCAGATCATAAACGACTACAAACATGACACTTAACAGATTGGAGCCAATCACATAGGCCATACTGAAAATATTAAACATCCAGACCTGGCGGTTATAGCGCGCATATCCCAGAATGTGCTGAATGATAATCGCTCCAAATGTCGCCAGAAACGCAACGGGCAACAGATTGGAATAATCGCGCGGTCCTTCATAGATCCACTCGGACAGCGGAGCGCCAAATAAAAAAGCAAAAATTGTAAAAACAAGGCAGGCTCCGGCACTATAAACAATCGCGTTGGTAAAATAGACCCGTCGTTCGGTCAGGTTTTTTGCATCATAAAAATAAAAAGCCATCGCCATATCGGTACCCAACATACTCAAGTAGGTCAGGATCAACGTGATCGTATTGGTGAGTCCCCATTCGGCGATTTCTCCCTCTGCTGTCAAAAAAGCGACGTAGATGGGGCCAAGCATGGCCGCAACCACCTTGTTCCCCATCGTCGCAATCGCAAATGCGGCAGAATCTGAAAAAAGACGTTTTATATATTGTTTCATGCTTAAACAACACCTTCTACCTGATTCGGTGTCACTCCTGATTTTCCAGCTTTTCGCGTTCCGGCACTTCGCGCAATACCCGCGCCGGAACCCCCACAACCAGTTTTCCGGGTTCTGTATCTTTGTTGACCAGAGCCCCTGCGGCAATAAAGCTTTCTTCCGCTACAGTCACTCCTGGAAGAAGAATGGAACCGCCTCCTACACGCGCGCCTCTTTTTACAATTGGCCCGCGCACATATTTGAAGCGTTCCTTGGTTCGTCCCATAAAGTTGTCATTGGTCGTTGTTACTGTCGGCGCGATAAATACATGGTCTTCAAGAACCGTATATGCTGTAATATAAGCATTGGTCTGTATCTTTGTAAAAGAGCCGATTTCCACCTGATTCTCCACGGCAACACCGCGTCCGATCACAACCTGGTCGCCAATCATGCATTTCTCACGTACAGACGCCTGGTCTCCAATCATGACTTCTTTTCCAAACCGGCTTCCCCGATACAGGACAGTACCTGCACCAATCGTTGTTCCGTCGCCAATTTCCAGCGCCGGCAGGTTTGCATCCACTTTTACGGTTGACGATTTTGCCGGCCGCGGCCAGCGTCCCAACACGCAGTTATCGGAAATGTATACATTTGAGCCGATTACTGTCCCTGCATGGATGGTCACATTGTTGCCAACAGTAACATTATCGCCGAGAATGACTCCCTCTTCAATAACAGAAAAGTGGCCGACAGAGACATTTGCCCCCATCCGGACCGAATCATGGACAAAATGTTGTTTCATAGAAATTCCGCCCCGCCCTCTTATAGTTTTTCGTAATCCGCCTTGATCTCCTGGACACCGGCGAAAGCATTCCGTGTGTCAAAAATAACTTTTGCTTTTTCAGCAATCAGTTCATAATCAAAAGCGCTGTGATCAGTTGTAACCAAAACAAGATCAGCCGATTCCACCAATTCGGGGGTAACATTCTCGATTGTTTCATATTCTTTCCCTGCAGCTTTGAACGTTTTTACATGCGGATCAACCACAACAAAATCTGCACGGTATTTTTCAAGCAGTTCCACAATCTGGATGACGGGAGATTCACGATAATCGTCAATATCTTTTTTGTAAGCCGCTCCCAGCACAACCAGTTTTGATGTACTCAAGGCTTTGCCGTAACGGTTGAGGATTTTCATACAACGATCAACCACAAAGCCCGGCATTTCGTTGTTGATTTCTCCGGCTACTTCAATCAAACGGGTATGGTAATGGTATTCCCGCGCTTTCCAGGTCAAATAGAAGGGATCAATCGGAATACAGTGTCCGCCCAGACCGGGACCAGGATAAAATGCCATGTAGCCATATGGCTTGGTTTTCGCAGCGTTGATCACTTCCCAGATATCAATGCCCATTTTATTGCACAAAATCGCCATTTCATTAACCAATGCGATATTAATGTTACGGAACGTGTTTTCCAAAATCTTTTCCATTTCCGCCACTTTCGGGCTTGACACCAAATGGACTTCCCCGTCCAGAACCGCACGGTACAAAGCACCTGCCACTTTGGTGCAGTTTTCTGTCACACCGCCAACCACTTTGGGGGTGTTTTTGGTATTGTATACTTTGTTTCCGGGATCAACGCGCTCCGGTGAATAGGCCAGATAAAAATCTTTGCCTGCCTTCAGCCCGGTTTCTTCCAGAATAGGTTTTAAAACTTCTTCTGTTGTCCCCGGATAAGTGGTGCTTTCCAGAACTACCAGCATCCCCTTGTGCAAGTATTTCGCAATGCTTCTGGCAGAAGACTCCACATAGGTTACATTCGGTTGCTGATATTGATCCAGCGGAGTTGGCACACAGATTGCTACCGCATCAACTTCCGCGATTCTTGAATAGTCCGTTGTGGCTGTCAGATGTCCGTCTCCCACAATCTGCTTCAACTCTTCATCCACAACATCCCCAATGTAATTGATTCCCTCGTTTACCATATCAACACGATTTTGCAATATGTCAAAACCGATGACTTTAAAGCCTGCCTTGGCTTTTTCCACAGCCAGCGGCAACCCGACGTACCCTAATCCGACGACACCAATGATGGCTGTTTTGTCTTCGATTTTTTGCAGCAAGGTTTTTCCGCTCACGGTTTACCCTTCTTTCACTTATTTATTGGCATAATGTTTTTTAATGGTTTCAGCAATAAAGTGAATCGTTTCATCCTCCAACTCTGCATACATCGGGATGGCAAATGTCCGTTTGGACATGTACTCGGCATTTGGCAGGCTTCCTTCTTTATAACCCAGGCCTTTATATACCTCTTGTTGATGAAGCGGCACCGGATAGTAAATTCCGCAGGATATACCATGTTCTTTCAGATGGGCCATCAATTCATCACGATCTTCGGCCTGGATAATGTACAAATGATAAATATGCTTGCGATTTTCTCCTTCATAAGGAGTAATGACCGGAGTATCTTTCAGCAACTCGTTGTACAACGCCGCTTTTTGGCGCCGTCCGTCATTCCAGTTGTCCAAATGCCGCAACTTGATACGCAATATTGCTGCTTGCAAAGCATCCAGACGGCTGTTATAACCGATCATACTGTGATAATATTTCGGATTGGAGCCGTGGACACGCAAAATACGTACCTTTTGGGCCAACTCGTCATCATTGGTTACAACCATTCCTCCATCACCATAGCCACCCAGGTTTTTGGTCGGGAAGAAGGAAAATGTGGCAGCATGACCCCATGCCCCGATTTTACGTCCTTTATATTCTGAACCCATCCCCTGGGCTGCATCTTCCAATACAAACAGATTGTTTTCTTCAGCAACAGCCATGATTTCGTCCATATTTGCCGGTTGACCGAAAATATGAACCGGTACGATCGCTTTGGTTTTATCTGTAATCCGTTCCCGGATTTGGTCAACATCAATATTGTATGTTTTGGGATCGATATCCACAAAAACAGGAGTCGCCCCAAGCTGGGAAATCGTTTCTGCGGTAGCAAAGAAGGTGAATGGGGTAGTGATTACTTCATCACCTGCTTTGATCCCCGCCGCATCCAGCGCCAGTTGAAGTGCATCTGTTCCGTTTCCGACGCCAATCGCATGTTTTACACCAAGATAGCTGGCCACTTCTTCTTCAAAAGCTTTCACTTCAGAACCCATGATATATTGGCCGCTGTCCAGTACCCTTTCCACTGCTTGCAATACTTCTTCCCGAATTGGTGCAAGTTGGGCTTTCAGATCGAGTAAAGGAATATTTTTCATCAGTGAACTCTCCTTATCTGTTTTTCAGTTTAGTTGCGTTTCAATTGTTCCATTTTTACCGGTTTACCCGTTTCAGCTGCCAGTTGGCAAGCAATCACAAAGCTTAATGCCTTGCGTCCTTCCTCGCCGGATACGACAGGCTGCCGGTCTTCCCGTATCGCTTCTGTCATGTCCTGAATAATCCATTGATGGCCCGGAATACCGAATGGATCCTGGTTAACTTTTTCTATTACTGCTTGCGCAGCTTCATCTGGCAAACCCTCAAATTTCCATTCTTTAATCCAGTTGGCTGTCCGGCCGCTGATCACCGCTGTTCCCTTTTCCCCAAATATGCTGAGTGATTCTTCCAGGTTTTTGGGATAAACGGTTACAGCTGCTTCCAGGACTCCCAGAGCCCCATTCCTAAAACGGATCACTGAAACAGATGTATCTTCAGCTTCAATATTACGTATCCGAGTTGCACTATATGATGAGACTTCTTCGATGTCTCCCATCATCCAAAGCAAGAGATCCATGTTGTGAATAGCCTGGTTCATCAACACGCCTCCGTCCATCGCCTTGGTACCACGCCAGGGAGCCTGGTCATAATATGCCTGGTTCCGATTCCAGCGAACCGTTGCATTCGCATGGCCGATTTTGCCAAATGCCCCCTCTTCCAGCATCTTTCTCAATTCAACTACAGCCGGGCGAAACCGATTCGGATGAACGACAGCCATTTTGACACCGTTTTGCTCACAAGCAGCAATCATTCGATCAGCATCTTCCAGGGTAAGGGCCATCGGCTTTTCCACAATGACATGTTTTTTGGCTTCAGCTGCCTGGATCGTCAGTTGTGGGTGAAGCCCGCTGGGGGTACAGATACAAACCACATCTACATCTGTCTTCAACAATTCCCCCAAATCCTTGAACCCTTGGACTCCGTCTGTCGCAAATTCCTTGAGCCGCTCTTCATTGGTGTCGCAAACCGCAACCAACTCTGCTCCTTGCGTAGCTTCAATGGCTGCAACGTGTTTTTTTGCAATATGGCCACAACCTACAATTCCGTAGCGTATCACAAGATCTCCCTCTTTTCTTTGTCCCGGTAAGTCAATGTGGCTTGCTTCAATATTTTTGACTACCGATATTACAATAACATTACAAAATCTATTCTACAATGTAACATAGATGAAATCTTTTGGGTATCCCTGCAAAAAAAAAGTCATAAACTTTTTCACTTCAATAATTTAGTATAGCACTGCAACGTTTGGCGTGCATTTTCACGCCAGGTTAAAGCACGGGAAGCCTGATAGGCATTTTCCCCCATTGTTGTCACAAGTGAAGGTTCATCCACCAGGATTTTCTGCAAACAACGGGCAATTTGTCCGGAGTCTCCGGCCGGTGCCAGCAAGCCCGTTTTGCCATCCTGGAGTATTTCCCCAATGCCTCCGACATCCGTGGCAACCATGGCACGGCCGCACCCCATCGATTCCAGCAGAATCGAGGGTAACCCCTCACTCAAACTGGTAAGAACTGTTATATCTGCACTGCTGATCCAGTCCGGAATTTCGGCATACGGTTTTCTCCCCAGAAAATCAACAGCTTCCGAGATTCCCAGTTCATTAGCATTTTGCTCCAGTTCGGACCGAAGCGGCCCGTCTCCGACCAGATAAAGAAGAATATCCCGGTTTAATTTCCGTACTTCAGCAAAAGCCTCCAATAAATAATGAATCCCTTTAACCGGATATAAATTCCCTATAAACAAAATCAATTTTTTTCTGGGATCCAAACCCAGTTTTTCCCGTATCTGCAAACGATTCCGGGGGCGAAACCGTTCCGGATCAAATCCGTTATAAATCGTCACCGTGTTTGCCTCCGGATAAAGTTTTCCGGCTTCTTCCTGCAGCCGCTTGCTTACGGTAATGACCAGGTCGCTTGCTTTCAACGCCTGCACAGTCTGTTCATGAATGGATGGTTTCCGATAGGGATACAGCATGATATCCGAACCATGAATCGTGCTGACAAGGGGAACTCCCCACTCTTTTTTCAATTCTCCTCCGGCATAGCCATCTGGAAAAATGGTATGGCAATGGATTAACTCAAAAGGAAATTCTTTATGTATTTCACGTAATGCAGCTTGCAAGGACTTTATATAATATTGTCCATAACGTTGGAAAAAAAATCCTCCCGGGTACATCCGCGTCGGAATATAATGGACGGGAATCCCTTCTTTTTCTGTCCGTTTCGGCAAATGGCGGTATTTCCTCCATTTTGGATAAAAAGGAAATGAGGGAACCGGCATGGCAATCTGCACCTCTGCCCCTTCCTTTTGCAGTGCCTTTGCCTGGTTATGGACAAAAATTCCAGCTATGGGATTCACCGGATTGGGATACATATGAGAAATGACTAAAATACGACTGCCCATGCAATCACTTCCTTGATCCGGTTTTTTAAAACAGCCACTCATGGATTGTTCATTATCGGTCATACTAACCATATCATTGTACCAGGAGAGATTGGATGTCATGCGAAGACAACGGATAGCCGCCAATGATGAGTCGACAGCCTGGTTACTTGGCATTGTAAACGCCATTATATTCAGCTTGCCTTTATGGGGACTGATTTATTTTGGACTGCGATTTCTTCATTTATGGGGTTAATGCAAATGTGAAAAAGGCCCCGGCCGGGACCTTCCCTGTCGATGGTTCTGTCAGGCATCAATAGCAAACATCAGTTCGGCTTCTACTGCTACATCCTCTCCAATCCGGGCAATTCCTTTACCTTTTCCGACTTTTCCTCTCAGTCGGGTCATTTCCACTTCCAATGCAAGAACGTCGCCAGGTTTGACCTGATTCCGGAAGCGCACTTTTTCCAATCCGGCAAAAAAGGCAATTTTTCCGCGATTCTCTTCCAGGCCAAGAATAGCGACTGCACCTACCTGGGCCAATGCTTCAACGACCAGCACTCCCGGCATAACCGGATAGTCCGGAAAATGCCCCTGAAAGAAAGGTTCGTTAATGCTCACGTTCTTGAAGCCTTTCGCCCTTTTTCCAGGCTCCAGCTCAGTAATCCTGTCAACCAGCAGGAAAGGATATCGGTGGGGAATAATCTCTTGGATTTGCTTGGCATCCAGCATGTTTTGCTCACTCCTTGTTCTTTTGCCCGACAGTTCTGCCAAAAAAGTCACTTGACATCATTATAGCGAAACAGAGTTTAAAATACCAAGCAACAAAAAAGTCAGTTTCTTAACAATCCAGGAAAAAAATAACTGAACAGAGGAAATTCAAGGTGATGTTTTGAAGCGCTGCAGCCAACAGGCAAAAGCAAAAATACGGATAACCGGCCAATATAGCGGCTGAAGTCTTTCTTTGTATGGTGTAAAATTTTCTTCCCATATATTTTTGCAATCTGACTAAAAATGTTTACTAAAAAAAGAACCGACTGATTGCCGATTCTTTTTACATCGTCTGCTGGTTGACCGCTTTCAATTGTACCATATAGATCAACGAAGTCAGATAGGACAATACAATAACCGCCCACAAAAAAGTTTGGGCAATCGAAAAGTTAAACATGAGCAGAAACAGGGCAATATAAAACAGAAACGTTGTTAACTTGCCAAAAATATTTGCCGGAACGGTCCTCTTTCCACGCAGATGAAATATCATCGAACAAAGGATCATCGTTACATCCCGGAAAAAAATAACAAATGCAGCCCATATTCCGATTTTCCCTGAAATAAGCAGGGACAAAAAAACAGACAGCATCATTAGCTTGTCAGCCAACGGATCCAGCATAACCCCTATTTGGGTAATCTGCTTCATCCTTCTGGCCAAATAGCCGTCGATCACATCGGTTAACCCCGCAAGAAGAATGATCCCAAAAGCCCAGTGCACGTGCCATGGTATGTCTGAAAAAAAAACAACGAGGTAGACAGGAATCAAGATCAAGCGAATCAAAGTCAAGAAATTGGGCAAATTCATCCCAGGACTCCTCCTCACAGCCTACCGAACCGATCCATCATCCAAAATAAAAGAACAAAGAACCCGTCCCATTTCGCCGGCAACTCTCCGGACGAAAGACGGGGATCTGTTATCCATACATTAATTTGTAAATATGAATCCACATATCTATATCAAAAATATCACCAACCGGCTGCTTCCCGATAATAGAATGACCAATGATCAGTCCCGCAAACAAAACAAAAATCAAGGTTGCAGGCAGCCAGAAAATTCTTGCCCATTTGGGAATCTGTTTTTTCTCTTGCTCTTCCCATTCTCTTTTACTGGTAAACTTGCTTTTTTTCGTAACCGCCAAAGTATTTTCCTTTTTCTCTTGATAAGGGGTGTCTGATTCCATCAAACCAGGTTTTGCCACAAAAGAAGGTTTCTTCTCTTCTTCCACAAATTCTTCCTTGTCTTTCTCGGTTTGGTCAAGTGCCGGGTCGATTGAATATTCCTTAAAGTTGATAGGTGTCAGCGTATCTTCCAAAGATAACTGACGGCCCGCAGATGAGGTTTCATTGTTGGGGGCAAACGGAAGTACTGCATCTTTGGAACCCGGCTTTTCCTTGTTTCCGGATTTCTTGTTCATGTGGTCAGACTGCTCTTC
>JBAVDL010000108.1:0-14771 GCA_049587175.1 Thermoactinomyces sp. | reverse complement strand
CTGGCATGGTGCGTGAAAAGAGCTTTGAATCCTGTAACCTCTTCTCATTTCACGTTGCCATTCCATTCTTGTAAAATCCGGTCCGGCACTTTAAAAACGGTAGAGCCGGCATGGAAAAATCTGTCGCAGAGGGGGAACATTTCGTGCAGAAAATAGCCTGGGTGCTGATTTTGGCAGGAACCCTTTTCCTTGGTTACAATATTTACCATTGGTGGGGAGAATCAAGTATTGCTGAACATAATCCGCGTCTGGCCAAGTCCGTCGACCCCGACTGGAATGACCAGACCGCTCAGCCTGCAATGAACCGGGGGATCAAACTTGCATTGCCTGCCACAAAGCAAGGGGAAAATATAGGTAAGCTGATTATACCCAAATTGGGACTGATTATTCCTGTTGTCAAGGGAACCGATCAGGAATCCCTGAAAAAAGGGGTTGGTCTGTATCAGGGACATGGCACGGTTAATCCCGGAGAAACAGGACATGTTGTTTTATCAGGGCATCGGGATACTGTATTCAGGGATCTTGGCAAATTGCAGAATGGAGACCGCCTGTACATAGAATACGGTGACAAAATCTTCACTTATCAGATTCGCAAACACTGGATCACCGATGCAGAAGACCGCTCTGTGATTGTTCCCAGGCCTGATCCGGTGCTCACGGTAACTACCTGTCATCCGTTTGACTTTGTCGGGGATGCCCCGGACCGTTATATCATTCGGGCAGAATTAATCGGGATCAAGGCCAAGCCCTCTGTTGCCTGAAACCAATCATCATGAAGCAGGTGAGATAAATGATTGTCGCAGTCGGATCAACCAATCGCGCCAAAGTAGATGCCGTGCGGGAGACATGGCAGGAACTGGACCCCACTGTTTCCGTATTGCCGGTTTCTGTTGATTCAGGAGTACGGAACCAGCCCTTTTCCGATGAAGAAACGATACAGGGGGCAATAAACCGTGCCCGCCGTGCGAAAGCCGCGTTAAACGCCGATGTGGGAATCGGCCTGGAAGGCGGGGTTGCAGAAACACCTTTTGGCCTGTTTTTATGCAACTGGAGTGCACTCGTTAATGAGCACGGACAATGCCTGATTGCCGGCGGCGCGCGAATCCCGCTTCCGGATCAGTTTCGGACTCCGCTTTCTGAAGGACAGGAATTGGGCCCGATTATGGATGAATATACCAAACAGACAGGCATCCGCTATCATCAGGGAGCAATCGGTGTATTTACCTGCGGCCTGGTCAAACGAAAAGAAATGTTTGTCCATCTGTGCAAGATCCTGATCGGGCAGTATCAATTTACCAAACTGAAAAATGATCCAGGCTCGTGACAAACCTTGAGTCAGGGGTGTCTGAGAGCAATCTCTGGAAGCAAAAGCGAATGAACAGCATAAAGTGACCCCGGAAGGAAAACGGGCGAAACGGTTCAGGCTTGATGACAAAAAGGCCAGGCCTTGTCAGACAATGGCGCGGACAAAGCCATTGGCTTCCTGATCGTTGCCCGCTTCTCCCTTCGATCAAGCGTTACACTTGGTATCCGGTCACTTTTCTTCACCCGGAGGACAGAAGCAAAAATCCTCACTGCCGGAGGTCGTCTTCCGTCTGGAGCTGGTGATTTCCGCAAGCCTTTTGGCGGTATCCCTGTTGCAATCCCATTTTTTTAATCCGCAAACCGATTGGTAATCCAGTTGGCCACTGTTACAATCAGTGCTCCCAGGAATGCAGGTACAAATCCGTCCACGAAAAAACCTTCCACCAATGAACCGGTAAACCAGAACAGCAAGGCATTGATAACCAGTGAAAACAATCCCAATGTAAGGATATTGATTGGCAGTGTTAAAAAGACAAGTACAGGACGAATGATGAGATTGATCACGGCAAGCACAATTGCTGCCAGGAAAGCGGTTGTCCAGCTTTCAATTTCAATTCCCGCAACCATTTTGGACGCCAGTACGACAGCGACGGCAGTAATAATTATTTTTAACAGGATTTTCATGGTTTCTCCCCCTTCCTTGTTATTTAATTCCCCATTCTCCGCAAAAAAATATAAAATTGATCCCCGGGATCCATTACAGCTTTCTCTCTGACTGCCCGCACAACCAACCAAAATCTTTTTCCTCCGGGCAAATCCCTGCCCAGTCCTGCAGTCCTTTTCAGCCGTAACCATTTATTCAGTAAAAAAGCTTGTGCCATACCGGTACCTCCGGAATCACACAAGCTTGTATTTCATTATTCCAGGGATACTTCCTCTTCTTTTGCACATTGATTGACCATTTCAATCAATTTTTCTTCCAGCTGTTGAGCCAGGATCTTTACCTGTTCATTGTCCACCTCGTCAGCCAGAGCCGTTGGACGGAGAACACCAATCCGTACCATATCTCTTTCTTCATCCTGATAAACCATGCATTTGGCAGGCAGCAAAAAACCGCTGTCCGGATGTTCGGTCAACAGACGTTTTGTCAAATCCTCATGGGACAGTTCCAGAATGTAATAAGGGCGTGTAAAACGAATCCCCTGCTCAAACAATTTTGTGGCAATATCGTATTTCCACAACAATCGCAATTTATTCTCTTTGATTTTTTCCTCGAGGCGATGAAGTACCTGCTCTATGGATCCTTTTACATCCACTACATACGAGAACATCATATTCCCCCTTTTTGAAATGTTTCTCCCCAAACTATTTTACCATGGTTTCTCCTTTTTGCCTGCTTGTAACCGTTTCCCCTGCAAGAAACAATATGTATCCGGAATAAATAACTTGCTTCGATTATCAAAAAATATATAATCCAATATTATAATTAATTTAAATTAATATTGGCTTTAATGTGTTGCCATGCTATTTTAAATATATAGACAACTAATGACCAAAAAGCATAAAATAACGAAGACTGGCTACCCTAATGAGAGAACAGAACATCTGGAAACCAGAACAGGAGGTTGTTCTCTCATGAACCTGAACCGGAAAATCACAGACGATGTATCGGGAAGAATTGAAAATGGAAAAATGGTGCTATACCACAGCGGGCAGGCCATCGGTTCTTTTCCGTTAAACAGCAAGCATGCGCAGTTAAATCAGGGGTACTGGATTGAAAATGGAGATATTCATTTTTCTGAAACCCCACCAGCCCGGACCTATCCTGATTCTTATGCCAGCGATTGTGATCTGGGATGGTGTTAATATAAACAAGCAGGGGAATTTCCTCCCCTGCTTTTCTATTTCGCTGATTGTTCCATCATTTTGGAACCCAGCTCCACAAGACGTTTTGTCATCTCACCACCTACTGAACCATTGGCACGTGCCGTCGCATCAGCACCGAGCTCAACACCGAATTCTTGTGCAATTTCCTGTTTCATTTTCTCCAGTGAATCCTTGGCTCCCGGGACGACAAGCCTGTTTCTTCTTGCCATTTGGCTCACTCCTTTGGGTTGGATGATACCGTCTTGCAGTCATTAGTTTATCCGGTTTGCGTCAGGATTATTGATTCTGGATCGATTCCGCCATCTCTTCGCGTTCAGCCAGCAATTTTTCCATTCGTTCCCGGTCTCTTTTCAGGATAGGAGCCAGAAACTGGCCGGTATAGGAACCTTTCGTCCGGGCCACTTCCTCCGGCGTTCCTTTGGCAACAACGGTTCCGCCCCCGACTCCGCCTTCGGGCCCCAGGTCAATCACATAATCTGCTGTCTTGATCACATCCAGATTATGCTCGATTACAACAACTGTATCTCCATTTTCAACAAGACGCTCCAGCACTTTCAATAACCGGGCAATATCATCAATATGAAGACCGGTTGTCGGTTCGTCCAGCAGATACAGTGTACGTCCCCTGCTTCGCTTGTACAATTCGGAAGCCAATTTGACCCGTTGCGCTTCCCCGCCGGAAAGGGTCGTTGCCGGTTGCCCCAGCTTCATATAACCCAGCCCGACATCATTCAGGGTCTGCAGTTTCCTCTTGATTCGGGGAATGTTGGCAAAAAACTCCAATGCCTCTTCAACGGTCATATCCAGCACATCCGATACGTTTTTCCCCTTGTATTTAATCTCCAGCGTTTCACGATTATATCGTTTTCCTTTACACTGTTCACACGGTACGTAGACATCCGGCAGAAAATGCATTTCAATCTTGATAATTCCGTCCCCGCGGCAGGCTTCACAGCGCCCGCCCTTGACATTGAAGCTGAAACGCCCTTTCTTGTATCCCCTTACCCTGGCTTCCTGAGTGGTGGCAAAAACTTCACGAATATCATCAAATACTCCTGTATACGTAGCCGGATTGGAGCGGGGGGTCCGTCCGATCGGTGACTGGTCAATATTGATAATTTTGTCGAGATGTTCGATTCCTTCAATCTTTTTGTGCTTGCCTGGCAAAGCCTTGGCCTTGCCCAGTTTCCGGGCCAGTGCTTTTAGCAGGATTTCATTGACCAGCGTGCTTTTTCCTGAACCGGATACTCCCGTTACACAGGTAAACACACCAAGCGGGAACGAGACATCTATTTTTTTCAGGTTATTTTCCTGCGCACCTCTCACGGTTACCCATTTGCCATTCGGTTTTCTCCGTGTCCGGGGAATGGGAATAAAACGCCGTCCGCTCAGGTAGGCACCCGTAAGTGAATCCTTGTTTTCCATGATTTCCCGGGGTGTTCCGGCAGCGACAACCTGTCCGCCATGAGCACCGGCACCGGGACCAATGTCAATGATATAGTCGCAGGCAAGCATGGTATCCTCATCATGCTCGACAACTATCAGGGTATTCCCCAAATCCCTCATTTTTTCCAGGGTGTTGATCAAACGGTTATTGTCCCGCTGGTGCAGGCCAATACTGGGTTCATCCAAAATGTACAGGACACCCATCAAACTGGAGCCGATCTGTGTTGCCAACCGGATCCGCTGTGCTTCCCCACCGGACAGGGTGCCCGCTGAACGGGCCAGGTTCAGATAGTCCAGCCCGACATTCACCAGAAATCCCAGCCGGTCCCGAATTTCCTTCAATACCTGGCGGGCAATTTTCATTTCTTTGTCTGACAGGGTAAGTGACTCAAAAAACTGCAGAGCTTCCCTGATGGACAAGCGGGTGATATAATCGATGTTTTTGCCGCCAACAAATACGTTCAGTATTTCCTTTTTCAGCCGGGCCCCCTTGCAGTCGGGACAGGCCCGGGTAGTCATATAGGTTTCCAGGTACTCACGGGTAGCATCTGAACCGGTTTCCTTGAAACGCCGGGCCAGGTTATTGATCACACCTTCGAAACGGGTGGTTGTTTCCCGGACAAAGCCGGCATCGTTTTTGTATGTGAATGGAATTGGTTCTTTGGAACCGTAGAGGATAATCTTCTTTTCTTTTTTGTCCAGTTCCCTGAACGGTTTGTCCATGTCAATCCCGTAGTATTCACACAACGCTGTGAGCAGTTGCCGGTAGTAACCATTGATACCTGAAGAAGACCACGGTTCAATTGCGCCTTCCGCAAGGGAAAGGGATGGATCCGGAATCACCAGTTGCGGATCGATTTCCATGTGGCTTCCCAAACCGTCACAGGTGGGACAGGCGCCATAAGGGCTGTTGAAAGAAAACATCCGGGGAGACAGTTCATCAATACTGAATCCGCACTCCGGACATGCCAGGTGGGAACTGAACAGCAGTTCGCCTCCCTCCACCAGATCACACAAAACTTCTCCGCCGCTTAATTCCAGAGCTGTTTCTACCGAGTCAGTCAGCCGGGTCTCAATGCCAGGCTTGACAATAATGCGGTCAACAACCACTTCAATGGTATGCTTCTTGTTTTTTTCCAACCGAATCTCTTCAGACAGATCCCGCAGTTCCCCATCCACCCGGACACGAACATATCCCTGCCGGGCAATATCCTTAAGGAGTTTGACATGCTCTCCTTTTCGTCCTTTTACAATCGGAGCCAATATCTGGATGCGGGTGCGTTCCGGCAGTTCCATGATCCGGTCCACCATTTGCTGAACTGTTTGCGAAACAATTTCGATCCCGTGTTCAGGACAGTAGGCATGCCCTACCCGGGCAAACAGCAACCGCAGATAATCATAAATTTCCGTAACCGTTCCGACCGTTGACCGGGGATTGCGACTGGTTGTCTTTTGGTCAATGGAAATCGCCGGGGATAATCCATCAATCGAGTCAACATCCGGTTTGTCCATCTGGCCCAGAAATTGCCTTGCATAGGCGGATAGGGATTCCACATAACGCCGCTGTCCTTCCGCATAAATGGTGTCAAAGGCCAAAGAGGATTTTCCGGAGCCGCTTATTCCTGTAACAACTACAAACTTGTCGCGCGGAATCGTCACATGAACATCTTTCAAGTTATGCACGCGCGCACCACGAATCACTATATTCTCTTGCGCCATTTCCATTTAAACCTCCGCTTTCAATTCTATGATCAGATCCCGTAACTCGGCTGCGCGTTCGAAATTGAGTTCTTTGGCGGCCTGTTTCATTTCTTTTTCCAGCCTGTTGATCAGTTTGTTCCGTTCTTGCCGGCTCATTTTCTTCAGTTTGTGATCAATGACGTATTCTCCTGTTTGTTCCGCTACTTTGGTAGCCTCGATCACATCATGCACTTTTTTCTTGATGGTTTGGGGAACAATTCCGTGTTTCTTGTTATAGGCAATTTGAATCTGGCGCCGGCGCTCTGTTTCATCGATGGCTCTTCTCATGGAATTGGTAATGGTATCTGCATACATAATCACTTCACCATTTGCATTGCGCGCTGCACGGCCGATTGTCTGGATCAATGAACGGTCCGAACGCAAGAAACCTTCTTTATCAGCATCCAGAATGGCCACCAGGGAAACTTCCGGTAAATCAAGTCCTTCCCGTAACAGGTTGATTCCAATCAGGACATCAAATTCTCCCAGGCGAAGATCACGCAGGATCTGCATGCGCTCAATTGTTTTTATATCCGAATGCAAATAGCGAACCTTGATTCCCATTTCTTTCAGATAATCGGTCAGATCCTCTGCCATCTTTTTGGTAAGCGTTGTCACCAGCACCCGTTCATCCCGTTCAATCCGTTTGTGAATTTCTCCGATTAAATGGTCAATTTGCCCCTTGATCGGATGAATATGGATTTTGGGATCCAACAGCCCGGTTGGCCGAATAATCTGTTCCACTACTTCCGGACATTTCTCTTTTTCGTACGGCCCAGGTGTGGCGGAAACAAACAGGATCTGGTTAATCTTGTCTTCAAACTCGCTAAATTTCAGCGGGCGGTTATCCCTGGCTGACGGGAGCCGGAATCCGTGTTCAATCAGCATGTTTTTGCGCGCCTGGTCGCCATTGTACATCCCATGAATTTGCGGAATCGTCACATGCGATTCATCAACAATAATCAAATAATCATCCGGAAAAAAGTCCAGGAGGGTGTAAGGCGGTTCCCCCGGTTTTTTTCCAACCAGATGGCGGGAATAGTTTTCGATTCCTGAACAGAATCCGACTTCCCTCATCATTTCCAGGTCATATCTTGTTCGCTGTTCAAGTCGCTGGGCTTCCAGCAGTTTCCCCTGTTGTTTCAGTTCCGAAAGCCGTTCTTCCAATTCCTGCTCGATTCCCTTAAGTGCTTTTTCCATCACTTCCGAGCGGGTGATATAGTGGGAGGCCGGGAAAATCGCCACGTGTTCCCTTTCTCCAATTATTTCCCCTGTAACCACATCAATTTCACGAATCCGTTCAATTTCATCGCCAAAAAACTCGACCCGGACTGCCTGTTCGCTTCGCGTAACCGGGAATATTTCCAAGACATCTCCCCGAACCCGGAACGTACCACGGACAAAATTGATATCGTTTCGTTCATATTGAATATCTACAAGCTTGCGAAGAACCTCGTTCCGGTCCCTCTCCATGCCGACACGCAACGAAAGCACCAGATCCCTGTATTCGGATGGTGAACCAAGACCATAAATACAGGAAACACTGGAAACAATAATGACATCGCGCCGTTCAAACAAGGCACTGGTTGCCGAGTGGCGAAGTTTATCAATTTCATCATTGATTGAGGCATCTTTTTCTATATAAGTATCCGTTGCCGGAATATAGGCTTCAGGTTGATAATAATCATAATAACTGACAAAATATTCGACAGCATTATGGGGGAAAAATTCTTTCAACTCCCCGCACAATTGGGCAGCAAGCGTCTTGTTGTGAGCAATTACCAGGGTAGGTTTGTTTACACGGGCAATCGTCTGGGCCATGGTAAACGTTTTGCCTGTCCCGGTTGCTCCAAGGAGTGTTTGATACCGTTTACCGCTCCTGATTCCCTGCACCAGCTTTTCAATAGCTTGCGGCTGGTCACCGTGCGGTTCAAATTCAGATACAAGTTGAAACTGATTGTTCATCCGGTTCACCTCATTTCCACATGAAAGTATTATAACATACAGACAAATGATGCAAGAACATTTGTTCCAGATTCAAATAATGCAAGAAAAGCCTTCCTGCCTTGGAAGACCTCAACTCCTTCTATTTTTCATTATGATTATACTACCGGTGCCAATTATTTTCGCATTCTTTGGACAAGATTGGGAAGGAAGATCCTTTTTAATCAATTGGCAAGTAATGCCAATCGCAATGAAGAACTTGACCGACAAATAAAGTGAGATGTAAATCAAAAACCATTTTTCCAAAACATAAAAAATGTACCCATCCCGGAAAGATGTTGCTTTTTTATAATAATTAAACATGAAAAATTAAAACCGCTTCGAAGTTTTAAAGCGGTTTTGTTCATTAAGCCGTTCTGTTTTTTAATTCCCCGATCCGTCTCTTTTGCTTCAACACCGGACCACTGCATTTCCAAAAACTTCAGGATTCCAGAAGTTCCCTTTCTTTGTTGACTGCACAACCGGAATCCTGCTGCTCCTGTACTTCATCCGCCGGAATCACTCCCAGATGGGCTGGATCATCTTCGTACAGCGCCTTTTGGGTTATATGATGGTCATGGTATTCATCCAATACATCCAGTTTGCAGTATGTTGCCTTGTCTGCCATTTCCGTCAATTCAGCCAGATTTCGAATACGGCGGCCGTTAAAACGCTGAATCACATCTCCTGTTTTCAACCCCATCACGTCTGCAGGGGAATTTGGAATAACGGCCAGTACCTTCAGCCCGTTCGGATTTGAAACAAACACCGGTTTGGCCCGTTTTTCCAGCCATTTTGTACCCAGATAAATAGTTTCATGCCCCATCACTGCAAACAGGGCCAGTCCCCAAAGCGCCGGCCCCCTGCCTTCGGAAAAAAACAGCCCCAGACATAAAATAATTCCATAAAGCAAAACATAAGTGGATGTCTGCCTTTTCTGCTGTTTCATGGGTCCTGAAAGGTTAAGCCTGGCAAAACTCAAAAAAACCGGGAGCGGCATCCAGCCCTCCGGATTCAGGAGCAAAAGCGGAAGCGGCCATCCTTTTTTCAGCATAAATCCATTAACCTGGTTCACTTTGACAGGATATGCCCCATCCTCGCCATCCAGCCGGATCAATGCCCATTCAAACAGGTGCCCGATCCCGACCAGCCATAGCCAATCAGCTGCTGCAAAGGAATGCAACACTCCGGATAATGGAAAGCCGGCCAAAAACGGGAGTTGTTGCATGCTTAAGTGAATCAGAGACAGAAGCCCGACAGAGTAGGCCAGACAGGCAAAGCGCAAGCCAAACACCGAAAGCAGCAGGGTCAGGATCCAGACAGTGATCAGTTCGCCTGTTTTTATTTCCCACGTCACTTCCGACAGGCATAAAGAACAGACAAAGCCGGCAATGATGGAAAAGCTGACGGTCTGAATCATTAACGGCAGTTTCGGTTCCAGTATGCTGGAAAACCGCTTTATCTCATAACGCCTTCGCTTCCAGTAGTAAGCAAGGATCATCATGAATCCAGTTAAAAAAGCAGGATGAAGAAGCACTGAAAACCACTCTTTCCAGAAAAAGAGCAGATTTTCCCGAATAAACTCCAAACTTCCTCCCCCCAACCAGTAAAATTACCCCAATGATTTCCATTGGGGTAATTTCTACATCTGTAAAGCAAATCCTTTATTTTTTTCTGAGATACCCGGCAGCTGCCTGCAATGCAATATCATTCCCGGGCTCGCGCAGAAACTCAATAAATGCTTCCCGCAATACCTCTGCCGATTTCTCATCCAGTTTCCCTGTAACAGCGATTCCTTCATTCTTTTGGAATACTTTTACAGCTTGCTCAGTCTTTACATCAAAATAACCGTCGGTTCGGCCTGGCTGATAACCAAGCGCATCCAGAATCAGCTGCATGTTTTTTACTTCCGGCCCATTATCATCCCGTTTCAGAGGAAGGTTGGCCTGAGGAGGAATGGCATTCATATAAGCCGGCTTATCTACGGGAATATCCGGCTTGATCCCTTTTGTGCCCCCATGCTGGTCAATCCAGTTTCCTTTGGGAGTCAGCCATTTGGCAATGGTGATTTTTATATTGCTGCCATCTTTGAAGGATTTGGTCGTCTGTACAGTTCCTTTTCCAAATGTCGTCTCACCGATTACAGCATAATTTCCTGACTCCTGTAATGCTGCGGCCAGTATTTCCGAAGCGCTGGCACTTCCCTTGTCAACCAGCACAGCAATGGGATACGGCTTTTTCCCTTCCAGCTTGGAATTAAAGACGGAACGGCTTCCCGATTTGTCTTCTGTCATCAAAATTTTTTGCTTGTTTGGAACCAGTTGCTCGCAAATATCCATGACAGCAGGCAACAATCCGCCGGGGTTCCCGCGCACGTCAATGATGAGTCCTTGCAATTTCTGATCTTCCAGTTTTTTCAGTTCCCTGGCAAAGTCTTCTGCCGTATTCTCCGAAAACTGCGTTATCGTAATCCGGCCTATATGATCGGACATCATTGTTGCTTCAACTGTCTGAAGGGATATTTCATCCCTTACAACTACAATGTTCAACAGATCCTGAACACCTGGCCGGGCTATCTGCAATTGGGCTTTCGTTCCCTTGGGACCGCGGATTTTGCTGACTGCTTCATGAATATCCATGCCTTCCAAACTGATGCCATTTACCTTTAATACCTGGTCGCCTGAACGCAACCCGGCTTTTTCGGCGGGGGAATCCTTGATTGGCGATATTATGGTAACCCGCCCGTTTTTCAAGGTAACTTCCGCGCCAATTCCGGTAAAGGATGATTCCAGTCCCTGCTGGAACTGAATCGCCTGCTTTGGACTCATATAAGCCGAGTATGGATCTCCCAGCGATTCAACCATCCCTTTGATGGCGCCATCAATCAATTGCTCGTCATTCACTTTGTGCAGGTAGGAAGATTTGATGGTTTGATATGCTTGCTGCAGTTTTTCCTCGTGTTCTTTAAATTTTGCAGCCTGGCTGGCACTTTCCGGAGAAAACAGGGTTCCTGTTTCCAGCTGGTCAATCAGTCCGCCGTCACCAACTACCAATACGGTTCCCAAGCTGCTGAAAATCATCGCTACGATTGCTATGAATACAACCGTTTTGCCTTTGAAAACTATCGTAAACACCACCTTTGGATCGCACCCGGTAAACGATCCGAATCAGCCCTTCATACTCCAAATGTATGACAACCCCGGACAAAATAGTCGTTTACGGCACTTTTTTTGAACTGTTCTCACTATAACCACATTTATTTCATATACCGTTCAGGGTTATAAGACGGCGGAGTTGAGCCGTGTCCAATCCGCACTTCAAAATGCAGATGCGGACCGGTCGAGTTCCCGTTATTTCCAATCCCCGAAATAACCTGACCTTCTTCTACTTCTTCTCCTGGCTGTACTTTAACCTGTCCCGGATAGCTGTGTGCATAGCGGGTGAAGAAAGGTTCTCCCTTATACTGTCCGTGATAAATGGTAATTAACCATCCATAGCCTGAAGAAGCATGGCTGGCTACGACGACACCATCGGCTGCTGCCATGATCGGGGTGCCAACCGGCCCGGCATAATCAACCCCGGCATGCAACTTCGTTGTCCCGTAAATTGGATGTACACGATAGCCGTAACCGGAGGTTTTGCGGGCAGTTGTCGGCCTGATTATTGGCCCGGTATATGGAAAACGGAGTTCTCCGGAACGCCATTCAGCCAGGTTAATGGCAATCACTTCATCCTTGTGTTCTTCAAGTATACTGTTCAGCTTTTGTAAATCCGCATCTGATTTTTTCAGTTCATCGGCCAGCTTTTGATACTCCTTGTTTATCCTGTCAATGATTTTTTGCTGTTCCTGTATTTTCACCTGTTTGGCATCAACGGCTTTCTGCCGCTTGTCCAAAGTTCTTTGGTAATTTTCAACGAGGGCATAATCACCTTTGACCAGCAAACGGACAATTTCGAAACGGGTCAAGAATTCATTAAAGTTGTCGGCGGCCAGCAACTGGGCCAAATAGTTATTTTCCCCCTGTTGGTACAGACGGCTGAGGCGGGAATCAAATTCTTTCCGGATTGCTTTCAGTTCCTTTTCTGCTTCAAGCCGCTTCTCTTCCAGAGGTTCGATTTCTTTCTGGATTGCAGCAATTTTCTTGTCTGCTTCCTCCATCATTTTTTTAAAGTGATCCATTTTTTCTTTCAGGCTCTGTTGTTTTCCCATAATATCTTTTTTGTCTTCACGAACATTTCTAATTTTCTCCCGGACATCTTCCGCCAGAGCCATTTGTGGGAGAATGAATGCTGAAAAAAGTGAAACTGCCAGAGCAACCGCCAACCATTTTCTGTTCATTTTGATACAAACGCCTCCCCAGTTTTTCTCCTAGTCCCATCGCTTTCCTGTAAATGTTGTTTTCTTTTCTGATATATATAATGTAATATCCTTTAAAAAGGATGCCAAGTTAAAAACCGTGACAATTTCTATCCATCTGGTAAATTATTTCATTTTCAAAATGAAAATGGCAAGTCGATCCAATTTTCTTGGTTCCCCAAGCAATCAGATCGACTTTCCCCGGACAGGCTAATAATATTGCATGGGATCCACTGGTCTCCCATTTTTGTGTGTTTCAAAGTGCAGGTATGGTTTGCTGAACAGGGCATAGTTTCCTACGGAAGCGATTCTCTGCCCTTTTTGTACATAATCTCCCACTTCAACCTGAACTGTACTTGAATACATATTGGCATAAAGCGTTTTAAAACCGTCACCATGATCGATGACAATATAATAGCCATATCCGCCAAAATCCGACTTCGTCAATACGACAACCCCTGAAGCTGCGGCAACAATGGGCGCCCCCATAGAGTTGGTAATATCAATTCCCGGATGCCTGTTACCGTATCGGGTGGTCACTTTGCCGCCAGGCTGCGGCCAGGCCAGGCTCTCTTCTTTATCTGCCGTACGGGGTTTGGAAACAGCTACATCAGAAGCATTGGACGAGTTTACCTGTTTTTTGCTGTTCAGATGCGGTGCCGGTTCTTTCACGCCCATAGCTGTGAGTACTGCCTTGTTTTGTTGATATAGTGCAACATAACGGGACAAATCACGTTCTGCTTCTTTTAGCAAAACTTTTTTATTCTCTTTCATCTTTTGTATTGACGCAAGCTCTTTTTCCATTTTATTCCTGACATCCACATACTTCTGAATCGCCATTCTTTCGTGTTTCAAAAACAGGAACAGGGTATCCAGGCGTAATAAAAACTCAGATACTGAATCGGAACTCAACAAATAGTAAAGGTAATGATTTTTGCCAGTCTGCCGATACATATGTACCAATACAGCATTAAACTGTGCTTCCTGCCTGTTAAGCTTTTTTATTTCTTCAGCTAGATTCTTTTGTCCTTGAGAAATTTCTTCATTCAAAGCGGCAATCTGTCGCTCCCATTTCATCAACCGTGCCTGTGCCTTTTCCAGTTCAGCCAGGATTTCTTGCGGATTCCCTTCTGCTTTGGAGCGATCTTGCTGGTTTTTATCCGGCTTGGTTTGGGGTTCATTCTCAGCATATACGACAGGCTGATTTGACAGGCAAAGGATAATGGCCATAAAAGCCATCATAATACGGACAATCCTTTTGCCAACCACTTTTTGACGCTCCTCCCATTTTTACTGGGCCTCCCCGCCCCTGAAGGGCAACACAGCCCTAAGGCAAAAAAGACATTGGGTCGACAGGCTTGCTATTCCTGTGCACTTCAAAATGCAAATGAGGTCCTGTCGAAAATCCGTTGCTTCCAACAGCAGCAATCACATCCCCGGCAGACACCTGCTGACCAACATCTACTTTCACTGTTTGTGCATACATATGTGCATATAGAGTGGAAATCCCGTTTCCATGATAGATCACTACAATATAACCATACCCAATTGAAGGTCTGGACACAATCACTTTTCCGGATGCCGCAGCAATGATTGGCGTCCCCATTTTAGCCGCAATATCAATGCCTTCATGCATGCGGTATTCGCGGTGTATGGGATGATAACGCATCCCGAACGGAGAAGTGACCGTTCCATTGACTGGCATTTTGAATTTCCCGCCTGCCGGGTCGGCTGTATCAAGCCTTGTGCTGCTTCTCTGCTCCTGGCTGAGAGCGACGGATTCACTCTTGGCAACCAGACTGCGCAACAATTTGCGCGCCGTGATATTTTCATCTTCCAGTTCGGTCAGATCTGACTCCAGAGCAGCGATCTCTTTTTCATGAGCCTGATAGCTGTCACGAAGTGCAACAAACACTTTCTGCGCTTTCTCTTGCTCTTTCTGCAAATGGACCAGACTCTTTTCCAGTTCTTCCTGCAGTCGGGACAATTCTTTCTGTTTTTCGGTGTACCGGTTAATCAGACGCTGATCTGCCTGGGCCAGAATACTGACATA
>JBAVDL010000107.1:0-5227 GCA_049587175.1 Thermoactinomyces sp. | reverse complement strand
GGTTATTACGGCGGGGAAATCTATCAGACCATGGCCCCCATTCCAAAACGGTTTGTTACCACAACCGGTACTGTTTTGTTTACAGAACAACAAATCAGGGACGGACAAAATGTCTGGCAATCCATGGGCGGACAGGAAGTGGGAACAATCTGGGGCCATGGCGCATATGTTGCGCCGGACTGGAACGCCGACTGGTTGCATCGGGAAGCAATGTGGCTTCTAAACAGATATGCTTCCGATCAGTTCGGGAAATCCTATCATGACCTGGACAGCGAAAGAAAAGCAATGCTTCGGGCCCGATTGCAAAAAGAAATACGGACAAATACTTATCAGCCCGAGACCGGAGATGTGGTGATTTCTCCATTGCGTGCGGAGGCAATCAAAAGCGTCAGCCAGCATTATGCCTCTTTATTTGGCAATGATCAAAAGCTGGATGATTTGCGGAATAAATATGCCATTCCCCGAGCTCCTATCAAAAATCCGCAAAAAATGGAAGCTCTTAATGCCTTTTTGTTCTGGTCAACCTGGGCATGCGCAACCAATCGCCCGGGCGAAGAGATTACCTATACCAACAACTGGCCGCACGAACCTTTAATCGGCAATGAGGCAACCGGAAGCATGGTGATCTGGTCGGTTGTAAGCTTTGTTCTGCTCCTGGCAGGCATTGGCGGTCTGGCCTGGTATTATGCCAAACAGAAACATGCTGACTCGGAGGAACGATTTCCTGAAAAAGACCCGTTGCTGGCCCTGTCACCAACTCCTTCCATGAAAGCGACACTCAAGTATTTCTGGGTAGTAGCTGCTCTATTTGTACTCCAGATTGCCCTTGGAGTAATTACCGCACACTATCAGGTGGAAGGAAGCGGTTTTTACGGAATCCCGCTTGCCAACTGGATTCCTTATTCTGTAACACGCACGTGGCACACCCAATTGGCCATCTTTTGGATTGCTACTGCCTGGATTGCAACCGGACTGTTTGTCGCGCCGGCTGTTTCCGGGCGCGAGCCAAAATACCAGCGCTTTTTTGTCAACTTTCTCTTTGTCAGTTTGCTGATTATTGTTGTCGGTTCCATGGCCGGCCAGTGGTATGCCATTCATCAGCGATTCGGATTGAAAACGAACTTCTGGTTCGGGCACCAGGGGTATGAATACACGGATCTAGGGAGATTCTGGCAACTGTTTTTGACAGTGGGACTGTTCCTGTGGCTGTTCCTGATGCTGCGAGGAATCTTGCCCGCCCTGAAAAAGAAAGATGATGACAGGCCGCTGCTCACCCTGTTTTTACTCTCTTCCACAGCGATTCCTGTCTTTTATATTCCGGCACTTCTGTGGGGACAACATACGAACCTTGCGATTGCCGAATATTGGCGCTGGTGGGTGGTTCACCTGTGGGTGGAAGGATTCTTTGAAGTATTTGCAACGGTCGTAATCGCTTTCCTGTTTACTCGCATGGGGCTGTTAAAAATTTCTACAGCCAATACTTCCGTTCTGTTTTCCACGATTGTTTTCCTGTTTGGGGGAATCATCGGTACCTTCCATCATTTGTACTTTAGCGGAACACCAATTGGAGTGCTTGCGTTTGGCGCCACATTCAGCGCGCTTGAAGTTGTGCCGTTGGTACTGATCGGATTTGAAGCCTATGAGAATTTGACTCTGTCCCGGGCCCGCCCCTGGGTAAAAGCCTACAAATGGCCAATCTATTATTTTATTTCCGTTGCTTTCTGGAATCTGGTGGGTGCCGGATTGTTCGGTTTTTTCATCAATCCTCCGATCGCCCTTTATTACATGCAGGGACTTAACACCACAGCAGTCCATGGACATGCGGCGCTGTTCGGGGTATACGGTATGTTGGGAATCGGGCTGATGCTGTTTTGCCTGCGCGGTTTGACCAAACAATACATGTGGAAAACAAAAGCGCTCGCTTTCTCCTTCTGGTCGATCAATATCGGCCTGGCCCTGATGGTACTTCTAAGTCTGCTGCCAATCGGACTTATCCAGACATGGGCAAGCGTGGAACACGGTACCTGGTATGCCCGTTCTGCCGAGTTCATGTCAAGGGGGATTATTCACAACTTTGTCTGGTTGCGGGTAATCGGTGACACTCTTTTTGCCATAGGCGCACTTGTCCTGGGCTGGTTCATCCTTGGTCTCAAAACAGGATGGTCTCTCACCGGCAAACGGCTTCCTTATGTGGAAAACCGCAATCACCATAATCAACAGCTCCATCAATAAGAATAAAATTTTAAGGACTTAAATGGCCCGGCGAACAGAAACCGGGTCTGAGATTGACAACAGATCATAAAGAAATCTGCCGACTTCCACTTTCAAGTCAGAGCGGAGAAATCCGGAAAACTGCTTGAAACCCATCCTCTTTTATAATCAACGACCCGGTTGGATTGGATGACGGGTCGTTTTTTTATTCTTACCCCCATTGATTTGGCCGGTTTGATTGCCTTCCCCAAATCAAACGGCGAACCTTTCAATTTGTTTCCAAAATCAATTCCTTTGGTGCGGGCAGCGGGAAAATTTGATGCCGCTTTGAAACCAAATAACTGTAAGGAGCACTGCCTGCATCCTGTATATTCACAATCCATCGCTTCGTGATGCATCGCATGCTCCTCTTTATAATTGAAGTTTTACATTTTGCATATATCGTCAAATTGAATTGCATCGCCCGGGACATGTTTTCAGATGGTCTGAATCATTTTTTCCAAATGATCTTTTTCTTCATCCGTTAACAAACGTTCCCCCATGGGAAACAAAACGTTTTCTTCTTTCAGAAAATGATCAGACAGAATCAAATAACAATCACACATAAAAGTGGCAATTTCCTTGGCTTGTTGCTTATTAACCGGTTCCGTCATCCTGGCCGTTGTTTTCATGAACGCTTCCAGATTTTTCTTTGCTGTCTCATGCTCATACTCCATTACGGCAATTGGCCCTGTCTCCCGTCCAATATACCTGGCAATTGCCGGGAATACAAAATCATCTTCCCGTTGGGAATGCAGATCCAGTTCCCGCTGAAATTCAACAGCTTTCTCTCTCAGATCCTTCAGTGCCTCACGCCAGTCCCCGACACTGTCATCTTCACCAATCGCCAGTGCCAATTGGTACAATGGCTCCATTTGTTCTCTCAACTGAACATGTTGTTCCTTCAGATATGAAAAAGCAGGGCTCAGAGAGACTTCTTCCCCCATGGAATGGCAATGAAAAGGCATATTTTCCATTTTATTCCCTCCTACTTGTATGCATAAAAATATTGTATCTCGATTTATATATTTTTATTGTGACAAACGTCACATCCTTTTTAACTGTTTATCATCATACATCAAAATTTTTTTCATAGTTACACACTTTCTGATGAATGATAATACTGATTCGGGTGTGACTTAGATCACACTATCTTCCTGATCGATTGTATTATAGTTAAAAACAAAGGAGGAAAATCAAATGGTCCAAAACAAACAGCATTCCATAGAACTGGATGTTCGTGATGACTTAAGAAAAAGAATGGATCCATTTAAAAAAATTATGGATGCCATTAAAAACGTAAAAGATGAAGACCAATTTATCTTGCATACAACCTTTAAACCTGCTCCGCTCATCCGTGTCCTGAAATTAAAGGGATTTGACTGCGAAGCTGAAAAAATGGAAAAAGATCACTGGGTTTGTACATTCTATAAAAAACAGAAACAAAAAGGCTCCGTTCAAAAAGAAACAAGCGGCAAAGATGAGAGGCAACCGGCAATCTATCGCCTTGACAATCGCGGGCTGATTCCGCCTGAACCAATGGTTCGCACACTCAATCAACTGGAAAAAGCCCAACCGGGGGATCAGGTTATTATATGGAATGATCGGGTTCCGGTCTATTTGCTGGAGGAATTGGAAAGCCTCGGCTATACCTATGAAATTGACCAAAAAGATGATGGTTCAGCGGAAGTTACCATCACCAAAACGCTTTCTGACGGGAAGTGAAAGGTTTTATGAATATGAATCTGGGTCAGGGAAATATTCAGACAGAGTCTTCCTCCCTTAAACTTCCGTTGCTAATAATCGTAACAGGAATTCTGGAACTGGTTGTATTTTTCCTGCTCTCACTTCTGTCGCTTGCGGAAATCAACCCGGCATCACCCAGATATCCGTCAGGCTGGGCTTTTACACATCTTTTTGTTCTGGGCGGTGCTTCCATGATCGCAATGGGCGCCGTTTACCAACTTGTACCGGTTGTGGTCAACCGCCCTCTATACAGCAAACGGATGGGATTGGTGCATTATGGATTGTTTGTAATCGGGCATATCGGCCTTGTTACCGGATTTTTCCTGTTTAAAACCGATTGGATGGCCCTTTTTGCCACCTTTTTGTTCCTGGCAATTCTGTTATTTGCAGCAAACATTGTTATAACCCTGGTTAAGGCAAAACAATGGGATCCGGTAACGATTCACGTGGTTTTTGCTTTACTGGGCCTGATTTTGGCGGGATTAACCGGAATGATTATGGGTTATGATTTTGCACTGGGACAAGTGGGAACAACCCACAACCAACTTTTGTCTGCCCATCTCTGGCTTGGGGCAGCGGGTTGGTTTGGAAACCTGATTGTGGGATTTACCTACAAACTGTTGCCGATGTTTTCCATTTCCCACAATTATTCTGTCAAACCGCAAAAGATTGCTTTGATACTGCTGAACATTGCCATCCTTTCCGGTGCCGGAAGTGCCTTTCTGGCTTCTGATTCTGTCATCACAAAGGTTCCTTTTATTCTGCTCTCGCTCGGTTTTCTGTTTTTTGTTGACGCCACCCGCCGGATTCGCAAGTCCGGAATCAAGAAAAACCCGGGGGCGGGTATTGCTTTTACTTTAAAAATAAATACCCTCATGGCGATCACGCTTCTTTTTTTGGCCGGAGCCGTTTTTTTGGCTTCAGGACAACAACCTTTCATCGTAAGTATCTGGATTGGTTTATGGGGATGGGTTTATTTTACCATCATCGGTTACATGTCCAAGATTGTGCCATTTTTATGGTGGACATTTAAATACGGATCTCAGGTAGGAAAGGAAAAAGTTCCGATGCTGCACCAGTTAATCAATGAAAAGCGGGTTTACTGGCTGCTAAATGCCAATGCACTCTCTTTTCTGGTAACAACACTGGGGATTGTGCTTTCCTCATCCGCCCTTTTTGGCATGGGCTTTATCCTGTTTTTGATTTCCGGCCTGTTTTACATCTCCATTAT
>JBAVDL010000106.1:0-17393 GCA_049587175.1 Thermoactinomyces sp. | reverse complement strand
GCCAGATTGGACCCCATCATGTTGCCAACGAAGCAATCCATGCTGAACACATTGCCGAAAAACAAATCAACGAACATCACATTCAGGAGCAGGCCATTTCCGAAAATTTGATCCGGGATGAAGTCATCACTGCCCGCAAATTGGCACAACACGCTATTTTCGGAATGCATATCTCCCCTGAAGCTGTCGAATCCCGCCATATCGGAGAACAGCAAATCCAGGGAACCCACATCGCAGAAAAATCCATCTCCGGACAGCATATCGGAGAACAGGCCATTTCGACAGACCATCTGCAGAACGATCTGGTCAACTCTGACAAGATTGCTTCCCATTCTGTAATGCCCCGCCACATTGTTGATGATTCAATCCGGTCGTGGCATATCGCCAAACGGCAAATCCAGGGAACCCATATTGAACACGATGCCATTTCCAGCCAACTGATTCAGGATAATGCTGTCACTTCCGATAAAATTGCCAATCAGGCCGTGTTACCACGCCATATTGCTGATGACGGCATTTTATCCTGTCACATTGCCAAGCGGCAGATTCAGGAATCCCATATTGAACCTGACTCCATTTCTGCCGAACTCCTGCAGGAAAATGCTGTTACTTCAGATAAAATTGCTGATCACAGTATCGGGTTGGAAAAATTGAACTTCCGTCCGGTGCTGGAAGGCGAACAGCCAATGACATGCTCTGGCCTGGCCCGGTTTCAGCTGGAGGAAAATCTCGACAAACAGCTCTTCAGGATTCCATTGCCCAAACCGGTCAAATCTGCTTATGTCGTTGTGGCAACAACCAATCACCCGTCCTGTTTTGCAACCGTGACCGAACAGGGTGAAGAACATTTCCTCGTACAAGTCAATCAATTGCATTCTTCAGAAGAGAAAGCCGAGGGCCTGATCCACTGGATCGTTCAATCCACTGAAGCAGAAGAAATCATGCGGGCAATACCGGCAGATGCCGAACCTCTTGAAGAAGAAGCTGCTGGTACAGATCCGGTCGCCGATTCCACGAAAACCAATGTCATCTCCTTGGAAAACAGCAGGCAGACTGATCATGCCATTTTGCATGCAGAGGAGCCGGTTGAAGACTTTTGTAAAAATGATGAAGAACACCAATTGATCATTGCTTCTACCCACACGCCAATGGATGAAGAGCACCGGGAACATCAGGAAGTGCCAGACGACGAGAATGAAAATAAAAACAAACAGCTCCATGATTAAAAAAAAGTCCGCTTCAACTTTTTTATTTAGTGAAGCGGACTTTTCAGTCACAAAAACCGGCGTGTACACTTTTTTCCGTTGTAAGAAAAGACGACCTTGCGCTCTTCAATCACCGTTTCCAAATGAACGGAACGTCCCCATAGTGCATAAACATGCGGCAGGGTTTTCTCCAGATATTTTACATCCAGTTCAATCCCTTCATAACGATGGAGCAAATACAATTCCCCATTTTGCAAATAATCCCCGTCCTGAACCACGATAACAGGATGCCCTCCGTTAACCCGGCTCATCACCAGTTCCTCCCTGACCGATTCCCAGTTCTTGTCGGTTACTTTCCATTCGTTTCCCTGCCGCTGAAAAACATACAAGTCCAACTCTTCCACCAACTCTTTCGTTAAATAATTGCGCAAAAAGGAGATATCCGAGTCAAACTCCCTTACCTCAAATATCTTTTCCCGGCCTTTTCCCGGCAACATGCCCAGTTGTTTCCTTTCTTTCTCTGAGGGATTATTCCATCTTCGCTCAATATCCTCAAATATTTTCAGACCCAGGTAATACGGGTTAATCGATGTCTTTGACGGCTGCAGGACAGATGCATTCAAACGAGCAAATTCAACCGTTTCCTCTTCATCCAGGTCCAGTTCGCGCATAATCCGGATATGCCAGTAGGAAGCCCAGCCCTCGTTCATGATTTTGGTTTCCAGCTGTGGCCAGAAGTATAACATTTCATTACGCACAATCGATAAAATGTCCTGATGCCAATCTTCCAACACCCGGCTGTTTTCCATCAAAAACATGAGTAAATCCTTCTCAGGCTGTTCGGGAAACCGTTTTTTTGCAGGTACAGGGGGCTTTGGAGGTTGTTTGATATGATCCAGTTCCCACAGATCATCATAAGGAGTGGAACGTTTTGATGGTGCCGGCGACTGTTTTGGCACCTGGCGGCGTTTGCTGCGCTTCAGATCGAGGAGGCTCGGATTGATATGCTCCTGAATGGCGAGCACATGATCCAAAAATTCTTCCACGACTTCTTTCCCATATTTCATTTCATACTGGCGAATGCGTTCCCCGCTGGCGGCCATGGTTTCCACCATATCCCGTGATGTTTCCGAAAAACGCACGTTGTTTTTGAAAAAATCACAGTGGGCCAATACATGAGCGACAATCAGTTTGTTCTGTGTCAAACTGTTTCCCTTCAACAGGAACGCGTAACAGGGATTGGAGTTGATAACCAGTTCATAGATTTTACTCAGGTTCAGATCATACTGGAGCTTCATTTTATAGAAAGCCTTCCCGAAGCTCCAGTGCGAGAACCGCGTCGGCATGCCGTATGCACCAAAAGTGTATATAATATCAGAAGGGCAGATTTCATAACGCATGGGGTAAAAGTCAAGCCCAAATCCTTTCGCAATCTCAGTAATCTCGGCAATCGCCCGTTCTAACTGTTTGCGGTCTCCGTTCATCCAGGCAACCCCTTTCCAAAAAGGAATTTACTTCTATATAATTCAGACCGGTATAGAACTGGCACGACTGCTTTCATAAATTGATCCCAAATCCAATAGACTGGAACATAAATATATCAGCTTGCCGGCAAAGACTGAGGAACTAACTTCCTCTTTTCTGCCAGACGAAGGCTGAATAACCTGAAAATCCCATCAAAAAACCAGTTTATTTAGAGTATTAAATATATTATACTAAATATTCTATAAAAATTCAATCATTTGCAATGATTGTGTAATTATTTCAGATTGCTGACAGATTCCCAAGTTCGCTTCCGGTTGCTTCAGTTGATTGAAAAGCGGCACAATCCTCTGGCAAAGGGAACAGGAAGCAAATTTTGAAAATCAACTCCTGCTTTGCCCCAGGCAAAAAAAACGTGTCCTGAAAACCGGTTTCATCATAAAATAAATTGACAAGCCGCAAAACCAAGCGTTATACTAACTACGTTTCAAAAACATATACATCATCCTTATCTCTGTTAGGTGAGGTTCCTGTACGGAGACATGCTACTGCCCAAAAATGTCGAGAGACGCCAATGGGTCAGCAGGAAAGATCGGAATGAAGGTCTTTTCTAATGTAGCTGGTGTTACTGCCTATGCCGTTCAGTGCCAAAGCTCAATGAGGGAGATAAAGAATTTGCTCATTGTTATGGGCTTATTTGCATGGTCTCCCCTCTTGAAACAGAGTGGAGTTTTTTATTTTCTCAAAAGGGGGGAAAAAAATGAATCAAGCCTTGCAAAAGGAGGAATTGCAAACCCTTCTCTTTTCAGATTGGGAATCGGCCCGGGTACATGAACTCCTGAACAAAATGCAACCCTATGATTTGTCTGAAATGTTGCGTGAGCTGGATGAAAGGCAGCAACTGGAACTGATCTCCAGCCTGTCCCTGGCAAATGCCGCCGAAGTTCTGGAATATCTGGAACCGGAACTTCAGTACCGTCTGCTAAACCACCTGGACAAATCCCTGGCCTCACCACTTCTAAAGCAAATGTCCAGTGACATGGTTGTTGACCTGCTGCTGGCCGTCCATCCGCTGCAAGCCAAAAAACTGCTTCGCCTTTTACCCGAAGATTACCGCAAGAAAATCAATGATCTGATGAACTATCCGGAATATACCGCCGGCAGCCTGATGACAGTAGACTATGTTTCGGCGCGAGCCTATTGGACGGGCGAACAAACGATCCAGCACATCCGGAAAGTAGGGTACGAAGCAGAAATTATTTCTTACATCTATGTGACAGACAAACGCGGGAAGCTGTTTGGAGTTGCCTCCCTGAAGGAAATGATTCTGGCCGATCCGGAGACAAAGCTGTCACAAATAGCAAAAACGGATATTATCTCGGTGCCGGCTGAGATGGAACAGGAAGAAGTGGCATCCATCCTGTCCCGTTACGGTTTTTACGCCGTGCCGGTGGTTGACAAACAGTCCCGGCTTATCGGCATTATTACGTACGATGACGTGGTTGAAGTCATTCAGGAGGAAGCAACAGAAGACATTCATAAAATCGGGGGCAGCCAACCCCTGACAGAGCCGTACTTTAAAACTTCGGTCTGGGATTTGTACCGGAAGCGGATTATGTGGCTGCTGGTCCTGTTTATCGGAGGAGCCTACACAGCAACCGTACTGGAAAATTACCAGGGTACACTGGACAAAGTTGTCGCACTTTCATTCTTTATTCCTTTATTGATCGGGACAGGAGGAAATACCGGTTCGCAAATCGTCACAACCTTAATCAGGGCCCTGGGAGTTGGGGAAGTAAAATTTCGCGACCTGTTTCGCGTGATCCGCAAGGAATTGATTACGGGTTTGTTGTTGGGTGTTTCACTTGGACTGATTGGTTTTCTGCGGGCATATGTGATGGGAGTCAGCTTTGATATTGCTTATGTTGTCGCATTTGCCGCCATGTTTATTGTCCTGTGGACATCGCTTGTCGCGGCTGCACTGCCTCTCATACTGGAGCGGTTGCACGCAGACCCGGCAGTCATCTCAGGCCCGCTGATCAGCACCCTCGTAGATGGTACCGGGCTGATTATCTATATGACGATTGCCAGAATTGTTCTAAACCTTTAAAAATCCGATGAATCGAGGTTGATGAATCTTTGAGTACTGAACAGAGTACCGAGCAGAAGGTAAAGGCAGGTACATGCGGTTTTGTCCATGGTTAAATACCTATCGGAAACCAGATATGTACCTGCCTTCTTCATGTCAAAGACCGGAATAATATTACAAAAATTCAGAAATATTATTGTTCCCCTTTTTTTGTTCTCCCTTTTTTTATCCCATGTTAAACAGGGCAAACTGCTTTTACTGCTTTTTAACGAACAGTACCACCGTGACGCAAAAATCCCCAAAAATCTTCTTTATGTATTTGGTATCCTACCCATCTATCAAACAACTTCATGAATGAAATATCAGGAAATATAGCAAACTAACCGAAAAGGTGATGACCATGTGGGAATTTATACTGGATCATTTGCCCGACAAAGCTGTTCTGGTGGGAACGGCAGCCGCCTTTTTTATTCCTTATGGCATGACAAAACTGCTTGCCTGGATTCGTTCCTGAAAGGGGGTTAAGCCAAAATGATCAAACGGCATCTTTACCGCAGAAAAAACAAACCTGACGCTGACCGGAAACAGACTCCCCAGAAAACCGGCGAGTTGGTTCAGGATCTGCGCACCAATCTGGACTACTTTGAGCTGCAGCAGGAACAACTTTCTGATCTGACAATCCGAAGATTCAAGATTGGCGAAACCGGCAAGAATGCGGCTATTCTTTTTATAAATGAACTGGTTGATAAAGATGTGATTAACAACCAGGTTTTAAAGACGCTGATGCTTGATTTTCCAGAGGCTTATTCTGAGCAAAATAAAAAACCGGCCTCTGCTGAGGAAATGTTTCAATTTATCAAAGACCATATTCTAAGTGTCGGCAAAATCAAAGAAAGCAAAAGTTGCCCGGATATCATGATTGCCCTGTTAAAAGGTGCAACGGTTCTGTTAATCGACGGTACCGATACAGCATTGATGATCAATACCATCAGCAAGGTAAAGCGTCCGGTTGGAGCACCTGTTGCCGAATCAGTCGTACGCGGTTCCAGTACAGCTTTTAACGAAACACTGGAAGACAATTTGGCTTTGCTTCGCCAAAACATGATTAATCCCGACCTGGCTTTCCATGGTCTGAATGTGGGCACCCGCACCAAACGGCGGGTGATGATTGTTTACGTGAGGGGAATTGCAGATCCCCAACTGGTAGAGGAAGTAAAAAGCCGGATTGAAAAAATTGATACCGACCAGATCCTGGAATCCGGTTACATAGAAGAATTTATTCAGGATAACCAGCTTTCTCCATTTCCGCAACTTCAGAACACCGAACGGCCAGACCGTGTGATTGCCGGATTAAACGAGGGACGCGTGGCCATCCTGGTTGACGGCAGCCCGTTTGTCCTCCTTGCCCCGGCCACCTTTTGGATGTTTTTGCAATCACCGGAGGATTACTATGAACGATGGATTCCGGGCTCGCTCATCCGTTGGCTGCGATATCTGGCTGCCTTTATATCTCTCTTTCTGCCGTCGATCTATATCGCATTTATTTCGTTTCATCAGGGGCTAATCCCGACAAAGCTGGCCATCAGCATTGCCGCTACCCGCGAAGGCGTCCCTTTTCCTTCCTTCATCGAAGCACTTACCATGGAATTTGCCATTGAAGTATTGCGGGAAGCCGGGCTTCGCCTCCCCAAAGCAGTGGGGCAAACAGTCAGTATCGTCGGCGGACTTGTAATCGGAGAATCAGCCGTGCGGGCAGGCATCGCAAGTCCGATCATGGTTATAGTAGTTGCCATTACGGCCATTTCTTCGTTTGCCATTCCCCAATACAGCCTTGCCATTGCACTCCGGTTTTTGCGTTTTGCCTCAATGACTTTTGCCGCAATTATCGGATTGTATGGTGTCGTCCTTTTTTTCCTGCTTATCGCCATTCATATGGTTCGTCTGGAAAGTTTCGGCTATCCGTATCTGGCACCGGCTGCTCCTGTAAGATTGCAGGATTTAAAAGATTTTCTGTTTCGATCCCCTTTAATGCGGATGAAACGGCGCCCACGCCAGTTAAAACCACAAAACTCCGTTCGGCAAAATTAAAGCAGGGATGTGGGTTTATTGTTACAAAAGCAAAAGACACAGATCACTTCAATCCAAACAGCCGTCTTCACCATATCCATTATTGTGGGAATGGGGGTATTAACCCTGCCGCGTACGATTACGGAAAGGACACAAACATCTGACGGCTGGATCTCCCTCATTCTGGCCGGCATTATCTTTCTTGTATGGGGAAGACTGATCATTCTTTTAAACCGGTATTATCCAGATCTTACCTTTTTTGAATACATTCCGCTTATTTTGGGAAAATGGCTTGGCAACCTGGTCAATTTTCTCTTCATCCTGTACATGATCCTTACAGCCGGTTACCAGTTACGGGGAATGTCTGAAGTAACTTATCTTTATTTGCTTCCAACCACACCAGACAGTGTAAAAATACTTATTTTCCTGTTTGTGGCCATTTATTTAATAACCGGAGGAATTATTCCCATCGCCCGGATTTGTGAAATCTTGCTGCCGATTACTTTCATCGTGTTTGCCTTTGTCCTGTTACTCAGCTTCAGAGAGTTTGAACCGGACAATATCCGTCCGGTTATGGGGTTGGGAATCACCCCGGTTTTGAAGGGAATACCCGGAGCAATTCTTGCCATCACCGGATTTGAAATAATGTTGATTTTAAATGCCTATATGGATCAAAAAAAGAATGCCTGGAAAGTCTTGGTTGCCAGTATTACCATTCCTACAGCTTTTTACATTGTCATCTACATTACAGCAATCGGGGCATTGGGAATGCATCAGGTCACGGCGCACCCCTTTCCAACCCTTGAAATGCTGCGTTCCTATGAAGTAACCGGCATCCTGTTTGAAAGGTACGAATCGTTTTTGCTGACTGTCTGGATTATGCAGATTTTTACCACATATGTCGGTGTCCATTATTTTGCCAGTCTGGGATTATCCCAAATGACCGGCAGAAATATCCGATATTTCATCTATGGGCTTGCCCCGCTTCATTTCCTGATTTCGTTAACTCCAAATAACATTAATGAGATTTTCAAACTGGGAGATATTTATTCCTACATCCAGCTATTTGTCACACTCGTGGCCGTACCTGCAGCTTTGGGGATTGCCTGGCTCAGAAACAGGCTATCCCATCCTGGCAAGTAACCAGGGAAAAATAAACTTTCTTGCAGACTGGATATATAGAAGTTGCATCAGCTGTCCAATTATGGATTTGTCTTTACTTCCAGAAACCGGATAACCACAGCATGAAGAATGATGAATCCCGCAAGTTTAACTTCTCTCCATGATAAAAAAACACAATCATTCACCTGTCCGGTATTGGCAAAGGGATGTGGGTTCATTGTTACAAAGGAAAAAGACTCAAATTACCACGATACAAACGGCTGTTTTTATCATCTCCATTATTTTGGGTATGGGTGTCATTACACTTCCCCGCAGCGTTACGGAATTTACACAAACTCCGGATGGCTGGCTGTCTACCCTTGTTGGCGCAGCCATTGTACTGATGCTGGGAAGAATCATCATCCTGTTAAATCGATATTATCCGGGTCTCACCTGGTTTCAGTACAGTCCCTTCATTTTTGGAAAATGGATTGGCCAGATGACCAATTTCATCGTCCTCATGTACCTGTTATTTATCGCTGCTTATGAAGTCAGGGGATTGTGTGAAGTAACCCACATCTATTTGCTTAAATTGACACCGGTTCATGCAAAGATGCTTGTTATCATCTTCCTTGGCATTTACCTGATAAACGGCGGCATCGTTTCCGTCGCCCGTTTGTTTGAAATTTTGCTGCCGACAACATTAGTCATATTTTTTCTGGTTATGGCACTTGGTTTTAAAGTATTTGAACTCCAAAATGTCCTTCCGGTAATGGGACTGGGGGTTGAACCCATCCTCAGGGGATTGCAGGGAACAACCATTACCTTTATCGGTTTTGATTTCATCCTGTTTCTGAATGCTTTCATGGAAAAGAAAGAAAAAGCCTGGATTGCCCTCGTGGCCGGTGTTGGCATCTCCTCCCTTTTTTATGCTTTTGTCTGTTTTATGGTTGTTGGAGGGCTGGGGATGCACTTGGCCAAAGCACTGACTTTTCCTACACTTGGATTGATTCGCTCGTTTGAAGTGGCGGGCATTTTATTTGAACGGTATGAATCATTTTTGCTGGGGGTCTGGATTACGCAAATTTTTACAACTTATGTCGGCATGCATTTTTTTGCCAGCCTGGGGCTCTCCCAGATAACCGGCAAAAATATGCGAACTTTCACCTATGGACTGGCCCCCCTTATTTTTTTAATTGCTGCAACCCCTGACAATATCAATGAATTTTTAACAATGGGCGATATTTTTTCCTATACCCAGGTATTCATTGTTGCAGTTCTTGCCCCGCTGGCTTTAGGAATCGCCTGGCTTAAAAACCGATTATTTTCGCCCGGAAAAAAATAACCTGTCGGAGGAAAACTATGCACTGGAAACGTAAAATTGGCATCATTTGCCTGGTTTTGGGCTTGGCTTTGCTGACAGGCTGCTGGGACAGCAAGGATATTGAGGAAGTATCAATCAATGTCGGGGTAGCCCTGGATCGCGCAGATGGCGAGATTAAACTGGAAGGGGAACCGCCTGTGATGATGTTGACTTTCCAGAATGTGGCTCCCAAAGCAGCTGTTGGCGGCGAAGCTCAAGTAGGCTTCAGAAATATTACCACAACCGGCAACACACAAAGCAAAATTGTTACGGAAGTGGCACTCGTCAACCAGGGCCCTTTGGTAGGACAACACTTGAAAGTCATTATAATTTCTGCCGATCTGGCCCGGTACATGAATTTTAACAACCTGATGAATCCTCTCATGCGAAGTCCTTTGATCCGGTTAAGCAGTTATGTCATGATCACGCCCGATCAGGCCAAAGGCATACTGGAAGCCGAACCGGGAACAGAAATTCCCGCCCTTAAAATACGCCGTATAGCCGACAATAACCGGGATTCCCTGAGGCTGCTCAGTCCCGTAACGATAGGTAAAATCGGCAACAAGCTGACAGGCGACCGCAGTTTTCTTCTGCCGTGTATTACCAAGATCGATAAAGAACTTGTATTTAAGGGTGCTGCGGTCATCAGCGGGAAAACAAAGAAACTGGTCGGTTTTATCAACACGGAAGAAATAACCGGTATCAAATGGCTGAAAGGAGAGCCGGGCGGAGGACTTTTTAATATCTATAACAGGCGAAACAAGCGGATTTTTGCAGTTAACATTAATGAGATAAAAACGAGAATTATCCCCCATGTCAAAGGAGACCAGATCTCCTTTGATGTCATTGTCACAGCAACAGGGTCTTTGACTGAAGACTGGATTGAAGGTGCTGATGCTTCCAATGATGAGTTCCTGGAAGAGCTGGAAAAAGAAGCAGAGAAAAAAATGGCCTATCAGATTCGTGCTGTTCTTTATAAACTGCAAAAAGAGTTTCAGGCTGATGCCGCCGATTTTGGCGAAGTTCTCCGAATCAAGTATCCCCGCGATTTCCAGAAGGTTAAAGAAAACTGGGAGGAAACATTCAGCACTGTTCCCATTCATGTGAAAACCGATCTAAATATTAAAAACTACAATTTGCTTATTAAGAAAAAGTAAGGAAACCGGGTTTCCTATACAGGGTGGATAAGGATTGTGAAAAAATAATGCAGGCGGGCACATTTTCTTCATCAATCCGGTTCCCCGGATGAAAGCGATGAAAGCAAGCAACCCTGTCGCTTTGCCGGGGATTCCTGTTACTGTATCCAAACTTGATCCCATTGACAAAAAATCGGGAGAAGGCGTTGTTCCTCCGGCTTTGGGAGCAGCCTGCCTCAGAAACCGGTTATTTCCTTTCTACAAAAAGTGAAACGTTTTTAAATGAAAGGAAAATATTTCACAGATGTGTGTTATATTGAGAAAAAACAGGGTGGGAGGAGAAAACATGCGTGCACAAGTTATTCGCCAGTTTGGTTCCCCGGATGTATTTGAAACAGTGGAGGCAGACCGCCCTGCCATTTTGCCGGGGCATGTGTTAATTCGCGTTGCCGCGTCCAGTGTTAATCCCATTGACACGAAAATTCGCAGTGGAGCGGTTCCCAATCTGGCACCAAAGCTGCCTGCCATTTTGCATGGAGACGTTTCCGGAGTCGTTGAGGAAGCAGGGGAAGGCGTTGATTCATTTCGGGTTGGGGACGAAGTGTTTGCCTGCGCAGGCGGCCTGAAAAATACGCACGGCGGTGCCTTGGCTGATTATCTGCTTGTTCCGGAAAAACTGGCAGCAAAAAAACCCCGTTCCCTTTCCTTCCGGGAAGCTGCAGCCATCCCGCTCGTGTCCATCACAGCATGGGAAGCCGTATTTGAGCGGGGGCGGGTTCAGGATTGCCACAATGTACTGGTTCACGGCGGAACTGGCGGCGTCGGCCATATAGCCCTGCAACTGGCAAAAACAACAGGTGCCAACGTATATACCACTGTTTCCAGCAAGCGCAAAGGAGAATTGGCCAGGCAGTTGGGAGCTGATCACGTCATCAACTACCGGGAAACCGATGTGCCGGAGTATGTAAAGAAATATACAGACGGTGAAGGTTTTGATGTAGTGATTGACACGGTCGGCGGCACCAATATCGACCACTCCTTTCAGGCTGTAAAAACAGGCGGAACCGTCGTCACCATCGCCAGCCGGTCTGCACACGATTTAACCCCCATGCATAATAAAGGCCTGACATTACACGCCGTATTCATGTTAATTCCGTTTTTGACCGGAAAAGGACTTTCCCGGCATGGTCAAATTCTGAAACAGATCAGCCAGTGGGCAGACGAAGGAAAAATAAAGCCCCTGCTGGATGAAAAAACATATTCTTTTGATGAAGTTGCCAAAGCCCATGAACGGTTGGAGTCCGGTCAGGCAATCGGGAAAATTGCACTCATCAATGAACACTTCTAATTAATTACAGGCACAAACCATAAAGTTTGTGCCTCAGACCGTAGATAAGCAGCAATAGGAAGTCAATTTTTAGGACTCCGTTCCGTCTCCGCCTTGCAAAAAAGAAGTCATGACGCTCAGCATTCCCTTCCAGTCGGGCTGCAAAACTCGCTACACTCAAACAGTTTCGCCCGATTTCCCCGAAAGGGAATGCTTTTGCTTTGTATCGGCTCCGAAGTCACTCCGCTTCTAAAAATCACTTTCTCACACTTTGACTATAAGCTGCAGACACAAAAACATAGAGTTTGCGCCTGTCTGACTTTACAAACTCAACGCCGTTTCCTTCTTTTTATCAGAAATCACCGACTGGGCCTGATTACAGCCCGCACCGGGCTTGCATCACCGTCTACAATGGCAAGTGGCAAGGCAATCATTTCATAAACTCCTTCTTCAACCTTGTCCAATACCACACTCTCCAGAATATGAATACCGGCATTTAAAAGAGCATGATGGGCCGGCAATTCCTTGCTGTCGACCGGGTCTACCGACGGAACATCCAGTCCGACCAGCTGAATCCCCTTTTCTTGCAGAAATGTTGCACAATTTTTGTCAAGACAGCAAAATTTCCCGGGAAATCGGGAACGATTCGTCCAGGAATCGGTGCGGATCAGCAGGCGGTTTACTCCGGCAAAATCTATGCGACCGAGATCACCGGCTGTGATCTTTTCCCTTTCCGCCAGGTGAACCACCTGCACTTTTCCTGTATAAACATCCAGATCCAGTTCATGCACCTTTTGCCCAAATTCATCAAAATGAAACGGAGCATCAATATGAGTCCCGGCATGCGTGCTCATATGTATTTCGCCTACATTTGCTGCTCCGCTCTCCGTCTTCGTCCAGGTTCTCCGGTATGAAAAAGGCACATCTCCCGGCCAGACAGGCATCTGATCGTAAAGAGGCATGGAAATATCTATCCAGTTCATTAATACAACTCCTTATTCAAGCAAAATCTCCGGCATTTAACACCCGGTTTTACTCTTTTAAACCGCTGTCCAGCAAGGTGATTTTCACCTGCGACAAGGGAAAAAGCTGAATCTGCATCGTTTTCCGGTCCTTCAAAGCAACCATTTGCCCGTCATGAGACCAGTTCACCAGATATCCGCGATAAGTTTTTTCTTTGTATTCGATTTCGACCAGTTCATAAGGTTGTAATAATTGTTTCAACGAGAACGCCTCTTTTTTCAAAACAGTTTCCAGAGGGAATTGCAACTGAAACCGGTTTTCGTACGGCTGAAAACAGCGGGTCAGACCCTCGATCCGGTAAAATTCCTGTGTCAGGCAGGCAACCGGAATTTTGAATTTGTCTTGCGGTTTCAAAATGGTTTGCAATACTTCGGGAACCGAGTCCAGGATTAATTCAATATGACCCGAATACTCCTGATAGTCATAAATCAGTTGCCCAAATAAAAAAGGAACTTCCCGATCCGATATTGTAATTTTGCGTAACAGATAACTTTCTTTCATAGCGCCCCACTCTTCCTTCAATCCTATCCTTATTATAAACAATCTTTTTCCTTCTGGTGCCAAAAAGGTGAAGCAGCCAAAAGGAAATTGAATAATCCCAAGATTATCAATTAAAATAGTAGAGAGATCATCTTTCACAGATGGGACGGGACAAAATCGCATGAGCAAACTTTTATTATTTACAACCTGGGATCACCTGAAGTCCTGGCATGTGCAGCATCAGGCTATCCCGGTATGGACTGAAGAGCATGCCGGTGATTTTGATGTGCTGGCTGAATTTGCCCCTGAATCGATTGGCGAAATGACGGATCATGGTATGTTTATTATACGGAAAAAGAAAAAGAACCAGTCTGCTCTCCTGTATCTTTATACAAGGTGGGATCTGCTCCTGCTTTGGCAATCCGGCCATCTTCCAAAACTGGAGTGCTGGACTCGTGTCCATTCCACCATCAATGACACTTTGGCCGGCTTTTCACTGAATGAAATCCGAATTCAACCTGATGCAGGAATGTTTGTCGCACAGCGAGAAATAAACTCATATATCTATCCCAAGGTAAAAGGGGTTTAATATGTCAGTAAGACGATTTCGTTTTATGATTGAAGAAATCAGACGGGACATCGAAGAATGCGAACGACAAATTGCTTACCATCTGGACGAGATGCAACGCGCTTACCACCAGGGAGAAGAACAGATCGAACGGCACCACCGGCAAGAGCAGCTGAAATGGGAACGCAAGTTGCGCCACTCGGTTCGTGACCTGATTCATGCCGAACGGCAACTTGCCAAATCGATTGAGGAAGAACATATTCACCGCCTCCATGAAGAAGAGGCGCGTCGTGAAGGTAAAAGCCGCAACACCTGGTGGTAGGCAGCAATGAGCCTTGCGGCATCTGCCATATGTACAACCGGAGAAAGGAAGAAAACCAATGAACCTGATGGCTGTCTATGGAAGTTCACGCAACCAGGGAAACACGGAAACATTAACCCGGATCGTACTGAAAGATATTCCGGCAACCCATCTTTTTCTCAGACAGTACTGCATCAAGCCGGTCACCGACCAGCGGCATGATCCGCACGGCTTTACACCTGTGGATGACGATTACGAAAAACTGGTGGAAAAAATGATTCAGCACGACACATTTATCTTCTCCACTCCCTTGTACTGGTACGGCATGAGCGGACTGATGAAAAATTTTATTGACCGCTGGACACAAAGTTTGCGTGATCCCCGGTATGATTTCAAGGAAATCATGTGCGGGAAACAGGCATATGTCATCATTACGGGTGGAGAAAAAGTCCGCTTGCATGCACTCCCGCTGATTCAGCAATTTGCGTTGATTTTTCAATTTATGTCAATGGATTTCAAGGGATATGTATTGGGGCACGGCGGACAACCAGGCAAAATTCTTCATGATGAACAAGCCCTGGCCGATGCCAGACAACTGAATGAAGAGTTAAAACAGGCACTTTGACCAATTTTCAGAATACAAGAAGGCATGTATTGGATATTCAGCAGATTCAATATGATCCTTTACAGATCCCTTTCTGCAACACCCATTCTCTTTTGAATCATAAAAAACACCCCCTGGACCAGTCCGGAACCACAGGAAATTTCCGTATTGATTCCAAGGGGGTTTCTATTTATATGAACCGTTTGGATTTTTTGCTTACACAGACATCAGAGACAGGAAACTGGTTTGATCATATTCGAAAGCATGCGGATGATACGCATCATCTTTATATCCATCATCAATCATCACGGTGCGATTTCAAAAAACTGGTCAGTGAAGGCTTCAAAAAACGGGCCTTCATTTGCAGGAAACCCGCTTTGGCAGGCAAGACAAGAATGGTTTCCTGCATTTTTTCCGGATATTGGTGACAGCACCAGTAAATCTGACAGATATCGGAAATACCGGATAATACTCAGGTATCTTCTCCAATACCGTCATCAACGGTCCGGTTTTTAGCTTTTCCAAAATTCTGGTCAGAAATCAATGTATGTCGAGCCTTCGGTAATCAGACGGATACCCGAACCGGTTCAGATCCTGAAAAAGTTGATGGTTTGGCAATGGTTGAATCATGACAGGCAAACATTTCTGCAGTAACCGGGTATCCCATCAACACCAATTCCCCTTTTCAGAAGAGGATTGGCAATCCTGACATAGACCGGTTTCCTTTCCGGATCACCCATATTGTAGAGAGAGGTCAACAAACTGGCTTTACACGTCAGCCATTTATCATGAAACAGGCTGTCAATCAGGAGGGAGGAGGAACGATTGTTTGTTTGCCATTGTCTCAATTGCTGTCTCAATTCTGCCAGCAATACTTCTTCCTGAACCAGGCCGCAGACACCAAATGCGTTGATCAGGCCAAACAGATGATTGATAAAGAAATGGTATTGGAACCATTCGCCGGCAACATGATCGTCGCACAGGGTACCGCTTTTTCTGTTCAATCCCGGCAAAATGCGGACAAGGCTTTCAAGAGTGGATTGACAGCAGTAAAAGCTCTGGTTACCCCGGTAGAAAAAGCGGTAAGGATAACCGTCTTTCAGCTGAACCAGGCTGTTTTGCTGATGGGCCCCCAGCACAATTCCATGCTTCAGGTACAGCCACATCATTGGTTGCAAGGAAATGGCCATATATTTTCTAAACCAGTCCAGACTGACTGCTTCGGGATCCCTTTCTTCTCTGGCGGCCAGTTCATGAATGATATTGGCCAGTCGCGATTTGTAACCGGGCATTGCATCCTGGCACAGTCCAGCCAGCAACGTCACATTTTCCTTATCACCCCCTTTGAAAGGATTTTCCCGCAATACCACTTCAAATCCGGATTCCTTCGTGCCAGGAAGATGAACAGTAATAAAAGCCGGATCTTGCACAATGTGAAACCGGGGATAACGAAGGCGCAAATTGCTCCCGATCTCACTGTCCAGGATGCGGACAACCTCAATCCCTCTCTCCAGTTCCCTGTGTTTATTCAGGTACTGGGAATCGGTGCTTTTGATCCCGACAGAAAACTTCAGCATAAATGATGATTCGGGATGATAGACAGTTCCGACAGAAGAAGTCGGAAAATAGGCTTTGCCCACTTGCCCCAGGTCTTCCAGCAATCCCTTCTGCACAAGTTGCCTTACCCGTTCATCCATGAGCAGATGTTTTGCTTGTACCGGATGGAGTGGAATCAGGGAATATTCGTCCTCTTTCAAAACCTTTTCTTTAAATTCCCTGTCTACTTGCGGATCAGCCATCAGTTCATTCTTGATCAGTCTTGCAGCCGATTCCCGCAAACAGGACCGCTCAACTACTATAGATTGATGAGCCCGGAAATAATGGAGAGGAAACTTGCCTTTCAGCTCCGGCAAACAGGCTCTTGATTCGGAATCAGACAGTCCTGGGCGCCTTTTGGGAGTCGGATGGAGCAAATGTCCGAAAACAAGCGACTGTTCGGCATCCAGGAATTCAAAGCGGGTTTGATACAGTTTTTCTGCGTCCTGCTTCCTTTCGCGAATAAAGGACTCCATTTGCTGGCAACTCTGAATCAGATGGCAGACCAGTTCATCAGGGAACGATGTCATTTTCCGCTCTACCGCCAGTTCTTTGACAAGGATAGCAGCCATTGTGACATAATCCAGTTGTTTGAGTTGTCTGGACTCTCCCGCCCGATAATAAAAGGGAAAGTAAAACAGGTGGCGCTGTGTTGGCGACCAGTATTTGACAGGAGCAATAATTTCTATTTGATGATGATGCAAATAAACCAGAACAAACTCTGCTGCCGGAACATCACTGATCTTGCCGGCATCCAGCAATGGATCGTTCAGCAATTGTTCCTTAGTTGACCGTTTGTAATTGTTTGTCTCCCGAAGATAGCAATTGAAAAATGCAGCATACTTGCCTGTTCAGCAATTTTTTTGGATTGCATGCTCCTGGTTCCCTCCTCTCTCCATTTCCCGTTTAGACCCGATTGTTTTATTTCTTGCAAAATATGGAACAACCGGTCTATGTCATGATTTCCGCCCCGATTGACAAGTATTTACGCGAATTCACATTTTCCTTTCTAATTAATAGTGATAATCATTATCATTTACTGATTATATTA
>JBAVDL010000105.1:0-10868 GCA_049587175.1 Thermoactinomyces sp. | reverse complement strand
CGCTGGCTTGGGATCAGGATACCTTGGCTGGGAAGAGCATTTCCAAAGATGTTTGGCGGTGGCGTGACGGCAGGAGTCGATCAAAGCCTGTAGGATCTTTTTAAAACTGGGAAAATTAATTGGAAGAATACGGCTATAGCCGCCATAATCGGGTTTACTGTTGTTCTCGGCGGAGAATATCTTGGCAAACACTCGGATGATATGATCAAATGGATCAATAACCGGAGATCCCAAGCTTCTCACAATTCCTCGCCAGAAGCGGCGACTCTGCGGCAATGACCGCTCCAACAACACGTATTGGAGATACACCATTTGGCCAGTGGTTGCAGAAGTTTGCTTCCGGTAGTAATCGTAATGTTAATCTTGAGTCTGTTCCAAGTGTAAAGAATGGTGAATTTAACAGGTGGTTTAATTCATTGACACCAGATGAATTTGATCAAGTATGGGCCGATCCTAATTTAAGAAAAGCTGTTAAAAGTAGACTTAGACATCCAGGTGGCTTACATGAGTGGCTACTAGTTTCTCGAACTCCTACTTTTAAGCGTTGGGGAGTAACTGCGGAACAAATTAAAGAATTACGCACTGCTATAAGTGATGTGAAGTTTGTTAATCCAGAAGGAGCACATGGCAGAAAAGGATCTCCGAAGGCTCATAATGAATTACTAGAGATCATCGATTCTTCACCGGATTATAATACATTTAAGAGACGTCTTCAAAACTGGGCTAATTACCGGCTGGAAGGTGGAGCTGAATCTTTGCCAAGAGGGCTTAAACCATAAATTTCAAGGGGAGAGCGGATATGGAGAGAGAAGGATTTGTATCGTTGTTTATTGGCAATTCTAATTCATATGAAGAACTTCAAAAATACGTTTCGGGCAATTGTACTGAAGACGGAGATACAATACCTTCGCAATTTGAGGAGGACTTTGGTATCGATTACTATGATGATGATTTTAGAGAAATTGAATTTTACAGTGAATCATCGGATGACTTACGCATTCTACTTGAAGGTTTTTCTTATGATGAGAAAATAGTTTCGGAGTTTATTGATATTTGTGGTGATCGTTTAGATCGGAAAGTAAACTCAGTTATTTTGCTTTATGATTTTCAATACATTGGAAATATAGATAGAGCAAGTCAGTTTCAATTTCTGGGAACTGTACAATATAAATAGTTATGAACGCCTTGAAAGAGTAAGTAGTAATTCTTTTAGTAAAGGACCAGGTTAACAGCCCAGTCCTTTTGTTTTCCTTAAGTCTTCATGAGCAACAAAAATTAATTTTTTGAGTTAAAGTAAAATGTTGTTTGTGTTACGCCTTGTGTGTCACTTTTTGTTTTTACAGGTTTATATGATAAATTTATGGATTCTGACTAAATCTATTTTTTGTCAATTACCTCTTGATATAATATAGATTTATACAAATAAAGCCATGGAGGGAGAAGAGACAATTGGGAAACTTCTCTTCCTTTTTTGCAAGGAAATTTCGTAAGGAAATCATTTTTCTTTTTGCCATCCTGGTTGGAGCAGGGTTTTTGGGGCAGCAGCACCAGGTTTATGCCGGTGGCGGCACTTTTGATATTCCAGAGATAAATGATGATTTTTATCAGGTGAAACCTGCTCCAACTTCCCCCGAAGAGATATCGATCACTGAGACCAGCCAAGAGAAAGATTTTTTTGACAAAGTTGGGTTTTTTTTCTTAATATATTGGGATTAGAGGGTATCAAAAAGGACAAAGCAGATGATAAAATAGCCAATCAAAGTGGAAAAGGGAATGTTATTGACACAGAAAAATATTTTTCTGATGCTAGAAAAGATATGCGAAGTATGTCTCCTCTGCAAATTATATTAGAATTGGGTTTGGGGAAGTGGAATATCAAGAACAAGAAATATTACATAGAGAGTGAAATCATGTTGGATGGACAGCCAATGACAGTGCGTCATAAGGCATCGAAAGTGGGAAATATGCTTGTTGGGGTAGCTGGAAAGGAGCTAGGACTTCCACAAGAGTTGACGATAGGAGGAACTGCGCTAATTCAATTTGTGCTTGATGTCAAAAATGTTATTCTCTATGGAGAAGAGAAGATACCCGATTATTGGAAAAAAGGGTTGCTGGATGATCCGGAAGACATTGCAGATATCAAAAAGGGATATGCAAAGGGGGAGGAGAAAGGATTTTTCCAGACAGTTAAACAATATTTTCCTACCCCACAAAAAGCCGGAAGATTTATTTATAGACTGGGTCATTATTTTAGTGAGATATAATTATCAGTTAATAAATTTACCAAACTGTGAATCATTACAATTATTCATAATACGCTTGCAATGTCCATTTTAGCAATTTGTTATCAGGGAGTGAAAAAATGACTAAGGTGATCTATAGGAGGTTAACTGAGCTTGTTATTCTCTTTCTTTTGTGTTTGATACCGATTTTTCAAGTGGTTAATGGAAATATGTTTATGGTTATGTTGTTAGCCTTTTCAATAATTATCATCGTATTTGTTCTGCCTTTCATGTTCCTCACTGAATTACTTACAAAGAAATTTTCTCCGGTAATTCGTGCATTGCTTTCATTGATTTGTCACATCGCTGCCTTGGCAATAGGATCCTTTGTTCTCATTTTTTTCGGGGCAGTAATCCAGGAATATGCATCAAATGAGATTCTTCCGGAAGCAATAGATACTTTTGTCAATATGCTGCCTTATGTGATTGGTTTTTGGGGGCTTGATGAAGTTTTACGTTTTCTCTTTCGCGAATCAAGTTCAGCGATTAGATGGAATTCCAAGAGCAATGATCTGTAAAAGATTTTCGGAAGTAAATCTTCCCTTGACACGAATGGTGAATTTTATTAGATTTTGCATACAAAGTTCCTCTTTGTAAAATAGCAAACGGGATGAGTAAAGATTTAAAAGCGCAGGTGAGAGCAGAGTAAAAAATTCTACTCTGCTCTCACCTGCATTCTGTCAAAACATTCCTCAATACATTCTGAATCTTTTGGTGAGACTGACTAAAAGACATTTGAAATAAGAAACAGATTACTGCATGTGTTATTTTATATTAATCTATTAACATTTATTTTTTATTTTAAGATTTGTTTTTCTGACAAGTATAATTAACCTCATCAGAAATAAAATCACTGCTATGTAAAACAGGATATCGATCATCCATTCAAATATGTAGTACATCCAGTCCATTTTGTATAGAAATCCTACCATTTTTGACTGAGGGGACTCCAGAAAAGCCAGTACAAGGATTAAATACTTGATTCCAAATAAAAAGGTACTTGCGGATAGAGCCCAAAATCCGATACTTGTCATAAAGGTTACTTTATTTTTTTTCGAATAAAAAAAGATTACAAGGGATAATAAAAATACAGGGATATGAGTAGTTGAATCCCTAGTAAGACATCAAATTTGGTATCCAGAAATGCCAGCCGAATACTAAACTTAAATGGAGGTTTCGATTTTAAATACAAGAGAGCTAAAGATAAGGCATAAATTCCAAGTAAGTAGATAGATAACGATAGAAATCCAAATCCAAGTATTCGCTTTTTCATGGGATACATCCTCTCTAGAATGTTATGTATGATAAAAAGTGTAATCATTTTTCCCTGTGTAAATCAATTCTTTTCCAAAAAACATCAACTACAGATTAACAGCAGATAAAGTTTCGGTAAAGTTTCTTAATGCTGGCATCGAAATTTATGTCCAGTATTAATTTGATTAAGAAAATCAGTTGGGAAAGGCATTTCCAAAGATGTTTGGCGGCGGCATGACGGTATATCAAAGAAAGTTGTGTGATCCTTTTAGGATCTGGGAAATCAATTAGAGGAAATACAGTGATACCATATTTGGGTTTACTGTTGTTTTTGTCGGAGAATATTTTGGTAAACAATCGGATGATATAATCAAATATCCCGGATTTTTACAGTGGATCCCCCGAAGGTTGTCCAAGGTTCAAGGCAGTGGTGAAAACGGCTTCCCCCGTCTGGCACGATATCGACAGCAAATCGATTGTCTATTGCCGGATCTGTCGTTAAAAGACCTGTTTTATTCCCCAAAGTAACCATGTGTTCCCATTCAGACATAAGGTTAAATATTGAACAGATCAACTATCAAAGGAGGAATTTTCTTGGCAACTATGGTGGGGAACCAGTATGGGAAATGAAGGGGTACTTTATGGAGACTATAACCGATTGCAACAACAATAACAATGGATTGGGCAGGAATTGACGAGACGGGGATTTACTAATGTACGTGTCAGCCCTGCGGAAATTTCATCGGTTAAAGACGGTTGCTGTGTTTCTATTGCTCATCTTTCCTATCCGGCACCGAATCGGTGGTGGGAAATTATTATGGTCAGCTGTGACAATTCAAATATTCCATTGGCCCAAAGGATATGGACACAGGCACATAATGCCATTCGGTTTACGTGGTGATATACGCCAGTGGCAACAAGGCCGCTTTGAAACAGGGAGACAGGGAAATCCGTCTCTTTTCTTTTCGGGATCACAGGCAAGTTTGAAAGTTGAATATGTGTTGCGTTTTTTTATCAGGTTCCGGTTTGCGCCGAATGCAAGTGTATAGGAAAAAAACGACCCGGCCAGGTGTATTTGAAGCCATCTTGTTGTTATTTTAATGTTAAAGTATAGGATTTCTGCTATTGGACAAAGTAAGAATATCCATTTGAAAAAAGAAAGGTGGTTTCAGAATGACGGTTTCTTCTGATGTGAAAACTGCCGTTGCTTCATTAAAAAGTGCTCAGGCAAGTTTCGAACAGTTTGCTCTCAGTACGGAAAACAAACAAGCCAAGCAAATGTATACCAATGCCGCACAACAGGTGCAGCAAATTATTGGTCAAGTCGAACAGCGTGTGCAACAGCTTGAAAGTGAAGAGCCCCAATACAAGGGATTTTAATTGTTCGTTTGCTGCAGAAAAATATATTGAAGCGGTGCTTTAGGCAAACTGTTATCCGGTTCGTGTCAATTTCCAGGGTCTTCAGTCAAGCCCCCAAATCAAATCCAGCCAGGGACTATCGTCAATGGCTATTATAAACTTTTTTATATATCGTCCTGCAAATGCAGATAGAATTGCAGCTGATCTTGCAGGGATTTTTTTCGTCAAAAAATGCCTTTACTCTTTTTCTGCCGTTCTCACCAAACCAGGTTCCCGGAATCATAAAAAAAGGCCCCGATTTTCCGGGGACTTAAGCAGGTAGAAACTCCTTGTTTTATGACACCTTCCCGTATTTCTTTTTCATTTCTTCGGCGATCTCCCGAGCGATGCGATCCTTGCAACGGGTGTGATTGGCGATTCGCACACGGCCGGGAATCTTGCCGGTTTCCTGATAAAACTTCATTGCCCACATTCTGGCCTGTCTGCGCATCTCGTCCGGGTCGGACGTATCCTGATCATTCCGGAAAGTTTCATTTCGGGAAGGGGATAGCCTGGACTTTTCAGTATTATCAGTGGAAGAATCTGTTTCTGCACGGGATTTTTCCCCGTCTTCGGCATGCTCCTCCAAGTTTGAGGCGGTTGTTTCCGGTTCTTGCTTTTCGGGAGCGGCCGTTTCATTTTCCGTTCCTGCAGCGGCCGTTGTCCGGGGTTCGACTATTGTTTTTTCCAGCGGCTCTTTGGCCGTTTCCGGTTCCTTTTTCTCTGACACCATTTGCGGAGCCAACTTTTCAACCAGTTGGATCCCATCTCCAGTCTCTTCTTCCAGCAGATATTTTCTCCATTTATCATGGGATTGCTCTGTTTTTTCCGCGGCGGTTTCGGCTTGTTTCCGGTACAGGGTAATTGCTTTTTCAAGTTCCTCCGGGCTCAGTTCAGCATGCTTCTTTATAATCCGGTTTATGTCCCGCATCCGCTTTTTCTCCTTGTCGCTCATGAACTGATAGGCAAGAATTCCTTCAGTGATAATCAGTAAAATGGGAGTAAAGAATCCGATAATCCAGCCTGTCCAGTTTTGTGCCATCCCAGTGATATTTGACCATTCGACAAATGAAAATCCGAGCACAAAACCAATAATTGAATAGGGATCGGGCTTTTCACCGTTCATCAGGCTGCGCGTAATGATGGCGACAGATGAAATAAATACAATTTCAAACATGATTACCCCGACATATTCCATGCCACCGACAGCCCCGCCTCTGCGCAAAAGTTCAAGGGAATGGAACACGCTGAAGACAATTGTACCGATCAGGACAATGACTGTACTGAGTTCAATCAGCAAGCCGATCAAAAAGGCGAACAACTTTCGTGCGGTTATGTAAAAGGCGTTAAAGAGGTTGACCAGCATTGGGCCGAAATCTGCAATAAAAAATCCTGCGCTGTATAATCCCCGGACAACCGGATTGGGGGTGCGTGAATGATTCGGATAGATGATGTTTTCTGCGTTGCTGTGATTCACACGAACCATCTCCTTTTGCTGCTTTTTGCCTTGGATGATGGAGGAATCGTCCAGGGCATTTTATTTGATACCGTATTCCCGGCGCACCAGATCCAAAGCTGCATGAAACCCCATTTTGAAAGCCTCAGTTTCCCCGGGTGATTTCAAAATGCCGCTGGATAAAATAGTCTCGGCCGCATTTTCAAAGGTTGTCAGTGTTTTTGCGAGACTTCCGATTCGAACAATTTGTTGCTGGTTCACTTCCATCATCTCCTGTGGATCAATTGATTCGAATTATATCATATGATTGGAAGATGATTCTAACATGCCGGCCGGATCTGATACAATCAAACTATAAAGCTGAAGGAGGTTTGGAAATGGATCTGGGTCTGAAAGGGAAATCGGCATTGATAGCAGCATCCAGTAAAGGTCTGGGCAAGGCGATTGCGATGGAACTGGCGGCTGAAGGGGCAAATGTAGTAGTATCCGGCAGAAATGAAGAGCAGCTTCAGAAGGCGGTTGCGGAGATTGAAGCTGTTTCCGGTGGAAAAGTGGCCGCCTGCGCAGCGGATGTTACAAAACCGGAAGATATTCAGGCATTAATCCAATTTACCGCCGCCCAACAGGGTGGAATCGATGTGCTCGTCACCAATGCGGGAGGGCCTCCGGCCGGAAGCTTTGACGATTTTGATGATGAGGACTGGGAAAAAGCGTTTCAGTTAAATCTGCTCAGTGTGATCCGGCTGATTCGGGGAGCACTCCCCTATATGCGCGGGAAAAAAGCAGGCCGGATTGTCAATCTGGCCTCTTCCTCATTCAAACAGCCTATCGACAATCTCATTCTGTCAAATACATTTCGGACAGCTGTTGTCGGTCTGTCCAAAAGCCTGGCCGTTGAACTGGGCAAGGACGGGATCCTGATCAACACGATTGGCCCCGGGCGAATTTCCACAGACCGGATTGTGGCGCTGGACAGGGCCAATGCCAAAAAAACGGGACTGTCTCCAAATGAAGTGAGAAGCCGGAATACGGGACAGATTCCATTGGGGAGATACGGGACGCCGGAGGAATTTGCCAAGGTGGTTGCCTTTCTGGTTTCTGAAGCCAATACCTATGTCACGGGACAGGCTTTTCTGGTAGATGGCGGCATGGTCAAATCCATATAAACTTTGAGAGGGTCTTTCACATACTCGCAACCTATTTTCTTTATATTAAATATGAATATATTTGTTTTATATATGATTTATACAATATATATATTTTTAAACGAAGAAAAAAGGCGGTATACTTTAAAAAAAGAGATTTACAGGCAAGTGGGAAATACTCATATTTCCAGAGGCTTAAGCAAGCCTCATTGTTTCGTTTTAATAATCCAAATATTTTAAATTTTTAAAGAAAGAGAGGAGTCTGTATGCCGGCAAGAACAGGAAAGCAATATCTGGAAGCCCTTGACAAGGCCAAAAACAATGTGTGGATTCACGGTGAGAAGGTGGACAAGGTCTCGGAGCACCCGGCATTTCGAAACATTGTCAAAAGCATGGTTGATTTGTATGATCTCCAGTATGAAAAGGCGGACAAGATGTTATATACCTCTCCGACGACAGGCGATCCGGTGGGATTATCCTTTATTGAACCAAAGACCAAGGAAGATTTGGTGCGCAGAAGGGAAATGATTAGCGAATGGGCCCGTTATTCCGGGGGCATGATGGGCCGCTCGCCGGACTACTTGAATACCAGTATCATGTCCTTTGGAACGGCCGCATCCTTTTTTGCCCAGGATAACCCGATGTTTGGTGAAAACGTGCGCAAGTACTATGAATATTGCCGGGAAAACGATATCAGCCTGACCCATACCCTGATCCATCCGCAGGCAAACCGGGCCAAAAACCAGTCCAATCAGAGAGATCCCTATCTTTCCGCAAGGATTGTGGATAAAACTTCTGAAGGAATCATTGTGCGCGGATGCCGTTTGCTGGCGACCCTTGGCGGGGTAACCGATGAAATTGTTGTCTTTCCTTCAACTCTCAATAAAGCAACCAGTGAAGACGATCCTTATGCTTTCGCCTTTGCCATCCCCAACAATACGCCCGGCTTAAAATTTATTTGCCGCGAGTCCTTTGATTATGGAAGAAATCAGTGGGATCATCCGATGGGGGCCCGCTTTGATGAAAGCGATGCCATTGTGGTGTTTGAAGATGTACTGGTTCCCTGGGATCGCGTTTTTATTTGCGGTAACCATGATTTGTGCAACCGGACTTATATGGAAACCAATGCCGTGATTCATATGACTCACCAGGTCGTTGCCAAAAATGTGGTCAAAACGGAATTTATCCTCGGCATTGTGCTCAGCATTATTGATGCGATCAATATTTCCAAGTTCCAGCATGTCAAGGAAAAAGCAACCGAAGTGATGGTCACGCTGGAAATCATGAAAGCTCTTCTCCTGCAATCAGAAGCGGGGGCCAAGATTGATCAGTACGGCAACATGACTCCGGACTTTGCGCCATTAAACACGGCCCGCAACTGGTACCCCAAAGTATACCAGCGCCTGACGGAAATTATTCGTATTCTGGGCTCCAGCGGTTTGATGGCGATTCCGACCCAGGCAGACTTTGAATCGGATGAAATCGGCGATCTGATGCACAAATATAATCAGGGTGCCGCCATTGATGGCTATGACCGTGTCCAACTGTACCGCCTGGCCTGGGATGTTTCCATGAGTGCCTTTGCCACACGCCAGATGCTGTATGAATATTATTTCTTCGGTGATCCGGTTCGCATGGCAGGGGCTTATTACGACTGGTACGAGAAAGACAAATATAAAAAGTTGGTGCAGGAGTTTCTGAATCGGGCCAACACAAAACAGGCTGCCTCCAAATCATAGGAAAACCGGCTTTTATGCCGGGGCCTGAACAAATAGTTTGTTTGTCTGCAAGTTCATTCAAAAAAATACGGGTCATTTTCCGTTTCTTTTGAAACAGAGAATGGCTCTCTTTATCACATTTGGAAACTGGGGAGAGGAAATGATGACCGATGCCAATATCATCCGGTTGCATCATGTAAACATCAATGTGACCGACCTGGAAAAGGCCCGCCACTTTTACGTCGAAGGGCTGGGAATGATTGAAACTGAAGCAGATGAAAACAATATTTATTTGAGGGGGTTGGACGATGGAAATCACCATTGTCTGGTTCTGACCCAAGCAGAACGGCCCAGTCTCAATCATCTCGCCTACCGGGTAGCAAAGGATGATGACCTGGACAAGCTGGAAAAACTGTTTATGGAAGAAGGCCTGCCATTTCGCTGGCTTGAAGAGGGGGAAGAGCGCGGACAGGGAAGAGCGATCCGGGTGCAGGATCCACAGGGATTTCCCGTAGAATTCTTTTATGAAATGGATTGGGCAGAACCCCTGTTGCAAAAGTATCATCTGCACAGAGGCGCCAGGGTGAAACGGATCGATCACGCAAACTGTCTTGTTCGGGATATCGATCAGGCCTATCAATGGTATATGGAGAAAATGGGATTTATGTGTTCCGAGTATACAGTTGCCGGTGATCAGGGCGAATATTTATGGGCTGCCTGGCTGCATCGAAAGCCGACCGTCCATGATCTGGCCCTGATTCGGGATGCCGGCCCGCGTTATCATCATACCGGCTTTTGGATAGATGATGCCAAAACAATTCTGGATGCGTGCGACCACCTGGCCAGTATCGGCTACTACGCCAATATTGAACGCGCCCCGGGCCGTCATGGCACATCCAACGCTTTCTTTGTCTATGTCCGTGATCCGGACGGCCATCGGACCGAATTGTATACAGGCGATTACTTTACAAACGATCCGGACTGGAAGCCGATCCGCTGGCATCTGAATGACCCGCAGCGGGCTACGTTCTGGGGCACCTTGCCGCCGAAGAGCTGGCGGGAGGAAGCCATGCCGGTACAGCATATTTTGACCGGCGAATTGATGAATATTGAAAAACCGGTAGGGATAAAAAATAACTGAAGAAATTACCATTCCAGGACGAAATCTCTGCAAAAAGCGGAGATTTTTTTTGCTGAAATCCTTCCGGTTCTTCTTTTCATTGCAGGGACTGATGCCTGGGTTAGCCGGAACCGGTTACGTCCTGTTGCAGGCGGTACGCACAAAACCCTTCCTTCTTCCACTGCTGAACCAGCTGGAATCGGTGAACCTGGTGCCAGCAGTGATTTCTTTATTGCTGATCTTGACAGTTTCTCTTGCCCTCAGCATTTGGGTATATGAATAAAGGGATGTGCATTGCGGTTCGTAATCATTTGCCCATTTGACAAATATTGCAGAGACAGAGCAGAGTCCTGAATAAACCGTCTTCCTGTCATTGTTTGTTATCAAGATTCGAAAATACGGAGAGAGATAACATAACCCCTGTGAATGATTCAAGAGGTATTTTTTCGTTGCATGAAATAATGGTTGGAGTCTATAAATCTATTTATCGTTTGG
>JBAVDL010000104.1:0-1925 GCA_049587175.1 Thermoactinomyces sp. | reverse complement strand
GCGCAGGAATCCTCTGTCTGCGCAAAGCCATCAAGAAAAAATTAAAACACATGAACGGTTTCAAAGTACAGAGAGAATAAAAATAATTTTTTGAAATATTTTTTCTAAACCCTGTCCAACTCAAGCTGTTGGAATCTTTGTTTTGAAAATCATTATTCTTCAATGACTGGTGTAAAAAATCATTAATTATATTTATGGAATTAAATCATGTTGGCATTCACTTGATTGAATGAACAGTCAACCCGGTAACATCTTTTGTTTTTTTTGCAAATAAAAGGCTAAACATATAACCCAATATCAGGCTGCTTATGAAGGCATAGAGACTGATAAAAAACGCGTTCCAATCTGCTTGCTGCAGAAAATAACTGATTAACCCGCTCCCGATTAATCCAAACCAGGCTCCTGTTATATTTCCCCGTCTTGTAAAAATACCAAGAGCAAATATGGCGGCAATCGGAACTCCAAACAACCCCACAAACGCTAAAAAGAGATCCCATGTTTCCTGTTGATTGGTCTGAATCAAATACAAGGAGGCAAGTAATCCAAACAAACCGGTTACAAGGACAACCCATCTTGCCAGCTTGACACTGAAAACTTCTTTAAGACCCGGAAAAAAACGCTTTTGAATATCCACAACAATACAGGCAGAAATGCTATTAAGACTGGAGGAAATCGTAGACTGCGAGGCAGCCAATATCGCGGCAATGACCAATCCGGCTATGCCGGCAGGAAAATTCGTCAAAACAAAATAGGGAACAATTGCTGATGTATTTACCGTATCAGCCAAGGGCACTACATTTGTATAATAACTATATAAAATTGTACCGATCCCAAAAAATACGGGAATGGTAATTGCTGCAAAAAATGCGTTTGTCCAAAGGGTTCGTTTCGTCTCTTTCGAATCAACTGTTACCGTATAGCGTTGGACCACATCTTGACTGGCTGTATACTGATGCAAATTGTTAAAAATGGAACCTAAAAAAATAATGGGAATGGTCGCGGAATGAAAACTCCATTTCCAGGCATCATTTGGTACAAATTTATTGTTACTTACTGCATCGTTCAGGACAGTTCCCCATCCGCCGTCAATTTTATAAACGCCAATGAAAATGATCAGCAAGGCTCCACCCAAGAGTACGATAGCCTGAATGACATCGCTCCAGATTACACCCTTCATCCCGCCTAAATAAGTGTATACGATACACAAAAGTCCGATACATACAGCAATTAAATAGGGATTCAGTGATGAAACAGATGATATGGCCAATGTCGGCAAATATATGACGATGGCAATTCGGCCGATGTGAAACAGGACAAACATGATACTGCCAAACAACCTCAAAGAAACACCAAAACGCGCCTCCAAATATTCATATGCAGTTGTTACATCCAGCTTTCTGAAAAATGGAATATAAAACTTGAGCAATATTGGAACGATCGCAATAATTGTGATATTACTGGCTGCATATGTCCAATCAGTCAGGAAAGCTCTTTCAGGAATAGACATAAAAGTGATTGCGCTTAGTGTAGTAGCGTATACACTCAATCCCGCCGCCCAACCTGGTATATGTCCACCCGCTTTAAAAAAAGCATGCGTATCTTTGCCACTGGACTTTGAAAAATATATCCCTACCCCGAGCATTGCCGCCAAATAAACAATCAGCACCAACCAATTCAATACCCCAAATCCGTTGCTATCCATAATCCTGATACCTCCTTGGGCTTTTGAAAAGCGCATACCCTTAAACTGATCTTTCGGGACAAGACTTGGAACTAAACTCAAATTCCAGGAGACATTTTCTCAATATAACCGTGAACATGCATTAAACTGTTATCATTTTCAGTACTGATCTTATATAAAATGAATCGAACAACAGCTTATTTTGCCTCATATGCAGAACGGGCCAAAAGAAGCGCTCCAATAA
>JBAVDL010000103.1:0-1895 GCA_049587175.1 Thermoactinomyces sp. | reverse complement strand
TTGGCCTGGAGGTGAACGGGGCCAAGCTTCTTTGACACCCCTTTACAGCCAACGGTATAATGGGCCCGTTGTCCGGAGTGTGGGGTTGTGCTCCCTGGGGAGGCCGTACTCGTGGTCAAGCGACATCGCTGGCAAATCCTCACCCTCTTCCTGTTGGTGGTGGCCGGGCTGGCTGTGCTCTACCTGAACCCGTTCCGCCTGGGCCTGGACCTCCAAGGCGGGGTCCATGTGGTCCTCCAGGCGGTGCCCGGCGGGGACGCGGTCACCGATGAGGCCATGGCGGGCGCGCTCGCCGTGGTGGAGCGGCGGGTCAACGGGTTGGGCGTGGTGGAGCCCGTCATCCAGCGGGAGGGCCGGGACCGGATCATCGTCGAGCTGCCGGGTCTGCAGGACGCTCACGAGGCCATCCGGGTCATCGGCCAGACGGCCCAGCTGGAGATCCAGGATCCCTTCGGCCAGACGGTCCTCACCGGCGCCGATCTGGCCGACGCCCATCTGGGCCGGGACGAGCTGGGCCGTCCCGCGGTGGATGTCACCTTCACCGAGGAAGGCGCCCGGAAGTTCGCCCAGCTCACCACCCTCTGGCAGGGGTACCAGATTCCGCACCTGCTGGACGGGGAGCTCCTGGTGGCCCCGGTGGTCCAGGAGCCCATCACCCAGGGCCGGGGGATCATTACGGGCAACTTTACCCTGGAAGAGGCCCGGCACCTGGCCATCCAGCTGAAGAGCGGGGCGCTCCCCGTACCGCTGGAGCCTGTGGAGGTCCGTCACGTGGGCCCCAGCCTGGGCGCCGACTCCTTGCGGAGCAGCTGGCAGGCGGGGATCATCAGCGGGGTTCTCGTCATCCTCTTCATGATCGCCTTCTACCGGGTGGCAGGGGCGGTGGCGGGCTTCTGCCTCCTGCTCTACCTGCTCCTGGACCTGGCCGCCCTGGTCCTTCTGGGGGCCACCTTCACCTTGCCGGGCCTGGCGGGGATCATCCTCTCCATCGGAATGGCGGTGGACGCCAACGTCATCATCTTTGAGCGGATCAAGGAGGAGCTGCGGGCGGGCAAGCGGGCCCGGGCGGCGGTGCGGGCAGGCTTCACCCGGGCCTTCCGGGCCATCCTGGACGCCAACGTGACCACCCTGATCGTGGCCGCGGTCCTCTTCTTCTCCACGACGGGTCCCGTTCAGGGCTTCGCCGTTACCCTCTCCATCGGGATTTTGATCAGCATGTTCACGGCCATCGTGGCGACCCGCTGGATTCTGGAGCTGATCACCGACCAGAATCCCCACTGGTTGAGCGGCACCACGGCCGCAAGGGGGCTGGTGAAGTGACCTTCGATTGGGTGGGGCACCGCCGCATCTTCTATCTCATTTCGGCTGTCTTGGTGGTCGGGAGCTTGCTCCTGCTCGCGACCAGGGGCCTCAACGCGGGGATCGACTTCACCGAGGGGACCCTCCTTGAGCGGGCCTTCGGCCGGATGGTGAGCGAGACGGAGGTCCGGGAGGCCCTGGCCGATCCCGCCCTGGCGGGCGCGGACCTGGGCACCCCCCAGATCCAGCACTTGGACGGGGGCCGGAGCCTCCTCATCCGGGTCCGGGCTCTGGGCCCGGAGACCATCGCCACCATCGATCGGGTCCTGGAGGAACGGCTAGGCTCCGTCCAGGTTTTGCGGACGGAAGTAGTCCACCCGGTGGTCGGCAAGGAGCTCCTCGGGAAGGCGTTGATCGCCCTGGGCCTGGCCGCCGTGGGCATTCTGATCTACGTCTCCCTCCGCTTTGAGCCCAGCTTTGGCCTCATGGCCATCCTCACCCAGCTCCACGATGTGATCATTGCCATGGGGGCCGTCGCCTTCCTGGGCTGGGAGGTGAACACCTCCTTCATCGCCGCGCTCTTGACGGTGGTAGGC
>JBAVDL010000102.1:0-1789 GCA_049587175.1 Thermoactinomyces sp. | reverse complement strand
ATTTTGATTGATGATATTGTACAATCAATGAACATTTACGCGTCAGAACTTTTGGATTACTTTATTACACTTGAAGAGGGAAATTGGGATGTAATAATTGGTTTAACTCCCGGTGCGTTGCAGGATTCAGACAAAGGTACAAATTTAATGCATCGCATTCTTCATTTGGATACAATAGACGATCGTATTCAAAAATTATGGCTTACCGATGAAAGTGGCCATGCTTTTTATACTCTAAACAGAAATGATGTTGTTTCATTTCTGGAAAAATACTTACTTGAATTAAAATCAAGTCAGGGATTTACATGTAACAATAATTGTCCATATTCAACAAACTGTAGTCGTTTTCTGGTAGGAAAAAGATCTCGACTTTCATTACTTCCATTTAATGAACCTCTTATTGAACGGATTTATGATGGAATACCTGCCGGCAAAGGAAAACTTCGATACATAATCTTGCATACACGGGAAATCATAAAGTTTTTGATTAGTGGTACTACCCGTAACCTTTCCCGTATAGAAAAACTTATTGAACGAAATCTTTTGGCAGATCATGATTCTCCTTTGTTAAAGTTATTAGGAGAAATGTTCGCAGAACCAGATGCTAACTATGTAACTTTACCTAAAGGATGGGTAAAACATGCGATAACTAAATCTGATCCTATAATTCTTGAATTACATCCAATAAAAACTCCAGAAATATTTAATGTTACTAATCCCATAGGGGATGTAGAAGAACATATCCATCTTTTGCACCTCCGAGACTGGATCGAGGGAAAAAAAGTCAATGAAGAATTAATTAATTCAATCCGTATAAGTGTAGCCTCCCTGGTACACGAAGCAACAAAAGCAACACACATCAGTCGTCAATTTACTTCTAGACAATCCACCACTCTTCAACGTAATGAGGTGGAAAAAGGAGTCCGATATCCAGTTTCTTTTTCCAATTCGAACAATAATAACATAAAAGTAAATCGTACTGTACAGTTATTAAAGATATATGGATTTCATCAACAAAAAAATCCACAAAAACGGGTGATTTTTTCTCAGTTATCAAACAGTTGGGAAATAGCTAATTGGGTCTACCATGGTGAAAAACTAAGGAATCATTGGTTAAATGAATTAGAAAAAGCACTTGGATTTCCCATTGATGTATTTGCTTTTCAACTCCGTACATGGATGAATAATTGGTTAGAAGTCAATAAATCCTCATCCATACTCTCTTTACCCGAAATACCGTTCTCACCAAAAATTCAAAAAACAATAGAGGCGTTTTTTCTGGATTGGTTTGCACTACGTGACAACATCATTGATGCTACAAAAATAAAGCAAATTGAAGCAGATCCCAAATTCGAAAAAAAATTTCTTTTACGAGCATTCCCAAGGATTTTGGAACGATATCAAATATTCAATGTATCCCTTTTTACTTTTTTAAATGACCTACAACACAATTTTAAATCTTACCAGGTAAATTTAAGAAATTATCTTGAATCCAAATGTCTTCAGTATGAAGAAATGCTTGAATATTTACAGATTTCAAAACCGGAATACATCAAGCAAGTCTTGACAATCTGTCAACAAATCAAAAAACAAACTTTTAATCCATTTTTATTATTAAAAGTGGCAAAGCTAGAATCAAATTTTCTTGCCCAAGAAATTTATGAATCATATGAAGAATGGAAAAAACAAAAAGAAGAGAGTCAACGATTGTTAAATACTCTTATACAACCGTTGCTCACTGATTGTAATTGGAAAAAAACACCTAAAACTTTGGAACAAACATTGGAAT
>JBAVDL010000101.1:0-2373 GCA_049587175.1 Thermoactinomyces sp. | reverse complement strand
ATCCTCATTGATGCCAAACCATTGCAAATCATACTTTTTTCTTTTTATTATTCCACCGATTCTACTAACTTTCTTTTCAATCATATCACAAAAGTATTCATCAATATCAAATCCTTCCGGATATTGTCCACTGCCGAAAGTCCGCATCCATTCTTCTACATACCTTTTTGAATCTCTTTTTTCTTCTCTTTCTTGCCTCTAATGATCACATAATCATGATCGTGAATTCTTTCATCATTGAGTCCCGTGAACTGTCCCTTTTTAAAAATCAAATAAGTTCTATTCTAAAATCTCTAATTCTTCTTTATCTCTTTAAATTATTGCAACAAATACTCCGCATAATCCCCAAAAAAACACCATGCAAACTACTTTCTTGCATGGTAACCTCTATTTTTTAGATCCTTCAACTATCCATAAACCTAAGGCAAATGATTCAGTCTTTTTAATGTTTCTGTGATCTGCATGGATAAAACTTTTATTTCGGCCTCTGGCAACATTTTTTCCAGGTCATCCAACTTAAATTGCTCCAATTCTTCTTTTATGCCGCAAAGATAATTGGTTACCTTATTATTGTTATCAATTCCTTGGCTCAAATACAATTTTGCCAATTCGATTTTGATGATGATCTCTTTACTCGATGTATGGCTGTAATCCTGCAAGTGTCTCAATATATCGGCTGCTACCTTTTCAGAATCCAGTTTTTCCAAATCAAGATTTTCTCTATATTTCTTTACCTCATCAGTTATTTTTTTAAAATAGTATTCTTTATCTTTTTCATTTAACGCTTCATCACTAATGTCTTTTGGTGGAATATCTTTGGGGAAATCTGCAAGATTGCGAGAAAAACCATTTTCTCCACAAATCAGTTCATGATTATGATAATTAATTCTCCCACCTCTTTCATACAATTTAATAATCGGATCATACAAATCTTTAAATTTAACAGCTACGGGCTCCCCTTGATCAACCAGATACGCCCATTCCAAGTAAAAAGAACAAAAATATTGTGCCGTCCATCCTACAGTAATTTGTTCCAGTTCTGGGCAAGTTTCCTTTATGTTAATTGGCAAGTCTGCTCCAATCTCATGAACTGCACTGAAGACAGCAAATCTGCTGTCTGGATTTTTATGAATATAATCCAAGAATATATTGCTTCTACGAAAAAATTCGGCTACCAGTATAGGATGCGAAGGTCTTAACCTATCTTTATACTCCCAATTAATATTTCTAACCCGTTTTCTTGCGGCTTCAAAGTATTTGCCCACTATGTTCACCCCATTGCTATTTTAAAAAATTTTAGGTATAAATCCTGGAAAATCTCCTGGTGGCAACGGTGCTTTATCATGAGCACCTGGCGGATTCTTTGTAAAACCCTCACCCTTTACAAAAGATTGAATATCCCGGTATGGCATACCTTCTTGCATCAGCTTGCTTTCCGCCAATTCATGGTCTGCCAATTGCCTGAACCACGCTTTTTCTTCTGCAGTCAATTCTCTTTTTAAAGCCTGTTCCCAGCCATACGCTATATGAATATCCGGATCAAAATACCCTTCAAAATAATATTTTCCATTTTTCCAATCTGCCAAGTTCACATGTTTGGTCAAAAAAATATGGGATTTTAACTGGATTGCTTCTTCTACACTCAACCCTGTATTTTTTGCAAAGGTGTTGATCTCTTGCTTATTTAAACCTGTTCTCCTTAGTTTCTCATAAGTTTTTAAAGCAATTTCATCCTGCTTAATTTGAATTGGCTGTTCAAGAGGTTTTCCTCTGGGTTCTAGCGGTTTCGGGGTTTTGACTTTAACAGTATACTGTTCAAACTTCTTATTTTTCGGAGAAACAGTTGCTCCTTTATCATACGAAAAATCACAGTCCAGTTTCGGCATCAGCATGGCTGCCAGGCAGCTGTCAGCAGACTGATGGAAGGCAAAGGAGCAGTCGATATCGATCTTCTTGATGAATTTTTTAACCTTGGGGACACCAAAGGCACCCATCCCCAACAGGGAAATACCCGTTGCGCCGGTGATGAGAGTATTTTTCCAGTTGATTTTCTTTCCGCGCAAGTAGTAGTCGGCCATGTTTCTCCAGGTGTCTTTGCTGAAGAACTTCTGTACGGGTGCGGGCAGGCGGTCGGTCAGACGACGGCGGGCACTTTGCGCGGTTTTGCTGTCTTTGGACAATTCCGCGCACTATTCACTTCTTTTGTTCCGACAAGCGCAATTTTTCTTGTTGCTAACACCAACCATTTCAAACTGATCTGGATTAATTTAAAAAAAGACAGGGATTAACTTTGCGTTTCCCTGTCCAAATATTCCCTTAATCCTCTTTATCCTCATTGATGCCAAACCATTGCAAGTCGAGATTCTTATCTAT
>JBAVDL010000100.1:0-8976 GCA_049587175.1 Thermoactinomyces sp. | reverse complement strand
CTTCTTCCATCCTCATTTTCAGGGTGTGTAACCTGATATTTGTCTGGTGACCATAGCGGAGGGGATCCACCCGTTCCCATCCCGAACACGGAAGTTAAGCCCTCCAGCGCCGATGGTACTTGGGGTTGGCCCCTGGGAGAGCAGGTCGTTGCCAGGCAAGGATTGGCCGCCTTAAGCTTCATGCTTAAGGCGGTCTTTTCATATCTTTTTAAAAAAGGGTATGGGAATTGGAAAAGAAAAAAGTATGGGCAGATATGAGGTTTATATTATACATATTCTAAAATGGAACATACAAATTGTTATACTGGTGTTTTAATGTTCCGGATATTGGAAAAAATAACATTAAATATTAAGTAAAGGCAGGGAGATCATGATGCCGGAGGAGCAAATATGTATAGTCTGTCAACAAAAGAGAAGAAACGGTTTGCATATTTTAGATAAATATATTTGTGATGCTTGTGAAAAAGAGATTGTGGGATGCCAATCCAATCAACTTCAGTATGGATATTTTGTATGGAGATTGCGTGATTTGTTGAAACCAGATCAGAAACAGGAATTGCATGGCTAATGAATAAAGATTATCGTAGGAAATGAAATTTATACTGAACTTTAAAAGGTGGTTTCCTTTTTTGGCTAGGGAGGAGAAGAAGGTTTTGGATCAAACGAGAGCACCTTTGTTTGAAGCATTAACAGAGCATGTCAGACAATCTGCGGCCAATTTTCATGTTCCGGGACATAAGCAGGGACAAGCCTTTGATCAGGAAGCATTAGACTGGTTTTCTTCTGTTTTGAAAATAGATTTGACAGAAGTTGGTCAACTGGATGATTTGCATCAACCCACTGGTGTGATCAGAGAGGCTGAGCGGCTTGCGGCAGAAGCATTTCGGGCAGACTTTACCTTTTTCCTGGTGGGTGGCACAACGGTTGGAAATCTGGCGGCGATCCTTGCTTGCACCCGGCCGGGGGATTCCGTCATTGTTCAACGAAGCAGTCATCAGTCTGTTTTTCATGGTTGTATGCTGTCCAGAGTAAAACCGATTTATTTGCATGCGGAATGGAATAATACCGGGATGGAGAAGTTGGTTTCTCCTGCTGAAGTTAACCGTATTTTACAGGAGAACCATACTGTAAGTGCAGTAATACTCACCAGCCCTACCTATTATGGACAGATCCAGCCTATCCGGGAAATAGCCGAAATCTGCCAACGGTTTCATGTTCCATTAATCGTTGATGAAGCACATGGAGCCCATTTGGGATTTCACCCGGAACTTGAACCTTCAGCAATGGATCTTGGAGCGGATGTAGCTATTCAGTCTACCCACAAAATGTTGCCTTCAATGACCATGACATCGATGCTGCATTTGCAGGGGGATCTGGTTGATCCGGAAAAGATCGGTTATTGGTTGCGTGTCATTCAATCAAGCAGTCCGTCTTATCCTTTAATGGCTTCTTTGGATGTGACACGTCGATTTATGGCTGTAAAAGGAAAAAAAGAACTGGGAAGACTGTTACAGGATTTGAAAGATTTCCGGGGAAATATTGCGAAACTCAATCATCTTTATGAAGTAGAAACAGAAGATCCATTAAAATTCACTTTGTTGGCAAAGAGGAAAATGAACGGATTCCAGCTGGCTGATCAATTGCGTCAGGAGGGAATTCATGTAGAGATAGCGGATCCGCATAAAGTATTGCTTGTTTTCGGTTTGGGGACCAAAAGAAAGGATCTGGATATGTTGGAGCAGGCTTTGCAGATAATTGACAAGCGCCTGGACACAGTCCCCAAACAGGATCCGGTTGTTCCGTTTTTTTTTGTTTCCAAAACACAACAGGCAAAAGAGACTTTGGATGAATTGCATCATAAACCATCCAGGTGGGTACCGCTGAACGAAGCGGAAGGAAAGGTGTCTGCCGGTATGATCGTACCTTATCCTCCCGGAATCCCTCTGGTTTTGCCGGGGGAAACCTGGACAAAAGAGACGGTTCATATCGTGAAAGAGGTTTTAAATGGAGGCTGCAATGTACGCGGTGTGCATCATTGTTTTCATCCAGTAGTGAGTGTGCTAACCTGATTACATGAATTGTTGGCAGGTGGTGGAGGAGTTGAAAGGAAAATTTATAACTTTTGAGGGGCCGGAAGGAGCGGGAAAAACCACTCAGATTAAACAGGTTTATCAATATTTGCTGAATCGCGGGTTCCGTTGCCTGGTGGTAAGAGAACCAGGGGGAACCGAAATCGGAAACCGGATTCGTCAAATTTTGCTTGATCCTGATCTGAGTGAAATGGAATGGAAAACAGAAGTCTTATTATATGCGGCATCCCGGGCCCAGATTGTGCATGAAGTGATAAAACCCCATTTGGACAAGGGGTTTATTGTGCTTTGTGATCGTTATATTGACTCAAGTCTTGCATATCAGGGATATGGAGCAGAAAAAAGCGTGTCTGAAGTATGGAGGATCAATGATTGGGCAACAGATGGATTAATGCCGGATCGGACGTATTTATTGGATGTACCTGTGGAATTGGGGCAAAAACGGTTGTTAAATCGCAGTGCCAGGAAGGATCGTATGGAATTGAAAGAGAAAATGTTTCATGAAAGGGTTCGGTCGGGTTTTCAGAAAATGGCTCACAGGGAGAAAGACCGCTATTGTTTGATCCGTGGCGATCAATCCAGTAACCGGGTATTTGCTGATATTGTCGATGATTTAATGAATTGGATGTCTTCTCTGAAGCAGGATGTTCCGAAATGATGATTAACAAGAATTTGCCCAACTTTTATTAACGATGATAGAATAAAGAAAGGCTCTACTCAATTTACCACGGGAAATGATTAATTGGTTGCATATACGATTCGTTTGTTAAAACAGATCTTTTTTATATATTTGGTCATAACAGGTGAGCAAATTGCCTGGATAACCGGTTTTTGGCGACTATATGCAACCTCTGGCCATACTGGATTTGAAGTATTGGCTGCACAGGGGGGAGTTGCGTGTTAAAAGTGATAGGTGTCCGCTTTCGCCAAGCGGGTAAAATATATTTTTTTGATCCTCTTGACTTTCAGGTGAAACGAGGGAGTCATGTCATCGTTGAAACGGTTCGCGGCGTGGAGTATGGTGAAGTGGTTACAGGAATTCGTTATGTAAAAGAAGATGAGGTTGTCCTTCCATTAAAAACAGTCATTCGGATTGCAACAGAGGAAGATCGGCAGCAAATGGAAGCAAACCGGAAGGCCGCCAGATCCGCGCTGGGAATTTGTCAGGAAAAAATTCACAACCATAAATTGGAAATGAAACTGGTTGATGCGGAATATACGTTTGACCGAAACAAGATCATATTTTATTTCACGGCAGACGGGCGGGTTGATTTTCGGGAGCTGGTTCGGGATCTGGCAGCTGTTTTCCGGACACGGATTGAACTGCGTCAGATCGGGGTTCGTGACGAGGCAAAAATGCTTGGAGGACTTGGACCATGTGGCCGGGTGCTATGTTGCTCATCTTTCCTGGGGGATTTTGAACCTGTCTCCATCAAGATGGCAAAAGACCAGAACCTTTCTCTCAATCCGGCCAAAATATCGGGTCTTTGCGGCAGATTGATGTGTTGTCTCAAATATGAAAATAATATTTATGAAGAAGCCAAGCAATTGATGCCTGACCTGGGGGAAAAAGTAGTAACACCAGAAGGAAGAGGACGCGTTGTATTGTTAAATATGTTGGAACGACGTGTGCAAGTGGAACTTTCCGACTCTTGCACCTTGGTTGAGCATGCCATTGACGAGGTGAAGATTGAATCATCTCCGCATACCAGCGGAAGATAAAGCACAGGGTTTGAACAAATCTTAACCGCTTTTGGTGATTGAACGAGGTGGGGGGGCTTGGACAAGGAAGAGATTTTCAGACAGATCGCACGCATGGAAGAAAAGATTGGTGAGCTGTATAAAGAATTGGGCGGTCTGAAGGAGCAAATTGTCGAACTGATTGAGGACAATACACGTCTGGTTATGGAAAATCAGCGTTTGCAGGAAAAAGAGGAAAGAAGAGCACCTTTGTCCATACCGGAACAAGCCCGGGAAAAAGAAAATGAACAGGATGAGGAAGATATGGGACAAGGGGTAAATCATCTGGCAGGTTTATATGATGAGGGGTTCCATATCTGTAATGTTCATTATGGACGAATGCGCGGTGAAGGAGATTGCCTGTTTTGCATTGCTTTTCTCAACAAGTCATCTGAAAAATGACGCCGGGACTGATTATTGCAGGGTTGTTTAGCAAATCTGAGATTAGGGGAAAGTATTTGATTTGACAGGGAGCCATAAACAGCTCCCTTTTTTTACTGCCCCGGCATATGCAAGTAGTGAAATGGATTGGCCAAAAATTTGTCAAACTGAGTGCTCACTGAATGATACCCAATAGCATAAGCTCCATTTCTTGGCGACCATGCAGCATAGCATCGGCAAGCATTAATGACTTGTTGCCTGATTTTGCTGTCTGTCGGTGTGTCCTTCCATCCTCCTCCAGGAATTGTGGCACCGCGGGATTCATAGTCCATGCGTGTGGCCATGCTGATGATAAAACGAACATTATACCGGATTGCTTCGGCATTATACAGATCCTGCAGGGCTTGACCGCATGCGGAATGATCAGGATGAATATCGTGATACGAGAGCGAATAGTGGTCTGCGTCCGGGTAAAGGTCGATGTATTTCCGGATGGTTGATTTTGCTTCGCTGTATGTGATTGTTTCCCCGGATGTTGGATTATCAAGATATTCGATATACTGATTGGACTCAGGGACTCCGAGCTGACGAAGGGAATTGTAGAATTCTTCCAGCCTTGCGGATGCAAACTGATCTATGGTCAATGGTTCGTATCCTTCGAACGCGGGATTATGTCGGTTAACCCAATAGTAACCCCCGTTAGTATGGGTTCCATTGATCACATTGATAGCCCCGCTTTGGCGGCCATGCGTCATGAGCACCACATACGTCGGTCTGTTTGCTGCTACATGCTCGGCAATGGTTATTCCCATGTTTAGTGCCTCATCATCCGGATGGGGTACATAAAAAATTACAGGTCTTGGCATAAATATTCCTCCTGAAAGATAAACCCTGTCACAACAAACAGGGGTTTTTTATAACTTTTTAAGGTTTGGTTTATTTCCAAACCCCGGTCGTCCCGGCATTTTTATTCCCGTCTTATTACATAACCAAACATATGTTCGGATATTTTTTAATAAAATCAACTTCCTCAGTTAAAACTCTTTCGGGTATTTATTTGGGGAAAATGTTTTTTTGGGATTGTCTGCTTGACAAGGGCATGCAGGAGCATCTACCTTGTCTTAATATGGGGCAAGTCCGGAGTTCGCCATTTTTTTGCTGTATGAAAGGAGACCAAATGGCAGATATTTATACAGTTTACATACTGGAATGCAGGGACGGATCACTTTATACCGGCATGACAAACAATCTGAAGCAACGAATCAAATTGCATCAGGAAGGAAAAGGGGCAAAATATACACGCGGACGGTTGCCAGTCCGGTTAAGGTATGCAGAAAAGGGAGGAGACAAATCCTGGGCCTTGAGACGGGAGAGAGAAATAAAAAAACTGTCGAGACAGAAAAAATGGCAATTGATTTATGAAGGAGGGACTTCGGATGAAGAAGCAGAAAAGTTTTGTGAATAAGCGGCAAGAAGGCATTCTTTATGTTGTCGGAACTCCGATCGGCAACCTGCAGGACTTTAGTCCGCGAGCAAAAGAAATTTTGAGTGAAGCAGATCTGATTGCAGCGGAAGATACGCGACATACCCTTAAACTGTTGAACGCATTCGGGATCAGGACTTCGCTGATCAGCTATCATGAACATAATCAGAAGGCGCGGGAACCGGAACTGATAGAACGACTGAAAGACGGGCTGTCGATTGCATTGGTAAGTGATGCGGGGATGCCCGGAATTTCAGATCCGGGAGAAGCTCTTGTAAAAAAGGCAACCGATGAGGGAATCCCTGTTGTTCCTGTTCCGGGACCGAATGCCGCCTTGGCTGCACTGGTTGCTTCCGGTCTCCCGGCACAGCCTTTTGTTTTTCTCGGTTTTTTGCCGCGCGAAAAAAAAGAACGGAAAAAAGAATTGGAACGCTGGCGGGTTGTGCCTGCGACTTTGATTTTTTATGAAGCTCCCCACCGGTTGACAGATATGTTGGAAGACTTGCTGGAAGTTTTGGGAGACCGGCGGGTTGCCGTTTGCCGGGAACTCACCAAAAAGCATGAAGAATGGCTGCGCGGAAACCTGAGTGAGTGCCTGGAGTATTTGAAAGAGCATAAAGGGAGAGGCGAATTTACCATTGTAATTGAGGGAGCTGATCCCGCCGCTTCTATTTCAGGAGAAAAAGAGACGGGCACCGATTGGAGTTCATTGTCAATCCGGCAACATGTAGATCAATACATGGAACAGGGGTTAAACAAAAAGGAAGCCATTTTCCAGGCAGCCAGAGACCGTTCTCTTCCCAAACGGGAAGTGTACAACGCTTATCACAAGGATTGAGGAGAATCTTTTTTGACAGGATCACAAGTAACCAACTCGTAAAATATTTGTATAGACATTTGGGAAAAACGGTGAAAAAATAGAGATCCCTTTAGTTATAATGTATAAGGAAGATATTGTCTTTTTCTGGAATGAATCTGAATTTGGGAGATGATATTTTGAAAAAGAGAAAAGGTTCCCTTTTAGGGGCATTGCAACGGATTGGCAAATCATTCATGCTGCCGATCGCGGTGCTTCCCGCTGCCGGGATTTTGATGGGAATTGGTTTTTTGCTGACGAACAAACAATACTTTGCTGAAGGGTCTATTCCATTTTTTATTGGGGAAGTATTAAATGCCGGAGCGGGTGCTATCTTTGAAAATTTGCCCTTGCTGTTTGCCATTGGGGTTTCCCTGGGATTAACCGCGAATGCGGGAGCATCTGCCTTGGCCGCGGTTGTCGGCTATGTGCTGATGGTAAAAGTGGTATCTCTGGGCAGTACCGAAGCAATGGAGCTGAATACAGGTGTATTGGGCGGAATTATCGCCGGGGCAATTGCCGCTGTCATGTACAATCGATATCATGATATCAAACTTCCGGATTGGTTGCAGTTTTTTGGCGGGAAACGGTTTGTCCCGATTGTAACCTCCCTGATTATGGTTTTTGTCGGTATGATTTTTCTGGTAATCTGGCCGCCAGTCCAGGAGGCAATTAATGCCGGCGGGAATTGGATTATTCAACAAGGTGCGATCGGGCTTTTCCTGTACGGTTTGTTTAACCGCTTGTTGATCCCTTTTGGGTTGCACCATATCTTAAATACCCTGGTCTGGTTTAATATCGGAGAGTTTACCACTGCAACCGGGCAGGTTGTAACCGGGGATATCCCCCGTTTCTTTGCACAGGATCCGTCTGCCGGACTATTTATGACCGGATTTTTCCCGATTATGATGTTTGCTTTGCCTGCGGCCTGCTTTGCCATGGTTCATGAAGCGAAGCCTTCCCAGCGCAAATATATTTCCGGGATTTTGATCAGTGCGGCGTTAACTGCATTTATTACCGGAATTACAGAACCAATCGAGTTTTCATTTATGTTTGTTGCTCCGCTTCTCTATGGCATTCATGCCATTCTTACCGGAACATCAATGGCTGTAGTTTATCTGTTGGGAATAAGGCATGGCTTTGCTTTTTCAGCCGGGGGGATTGATTTCTTCCTGAATATGCATCTGGCTACCAAACCATGGCTGCTGGTCCTGGTTGGCTTGGTGTATGCTGTAATCTATTATGCAGTATTCCGTCTGTTGATTCGGTGTCTTCGTTTGAAAACACCCGGTCGTGAGGATGAAGAGGTACAGGAAGAAAAAGTGAAGCAGGAAAAAGTAACGGGTGAGGATGAATTGGCCGTCAAGGTTCTTGCTGCCATTGGAGGGAAAGAGAATATTGATAAGCTTGATGCCTGCATCACCCGCTTAAGGATGACAGTAAAGGATGAGACAAGGCTGGATAGCCAGAAATTGAAAGAACTGGGGGCTTCCGGAGTAATCAAGGTAGGTTCCGGTAATTTCCAGGCTGTCTTTGGAACCAGATCGGAACAATTGAAAGACCGGATTCTTCAATTGATCAATGAAGATCAGAATCATGCTGATTGATGAAGCGCATATAAAAAAAGCGGGGTTCTTTACGAGCCTCGCTTTATCCAGTGAGAATACACAGAAAAGTGAAAAATTAACAAGCTGCATTGGAAAATACCGCTTTGGCTGGAACTGGACTGTTTTTATTTCCGATCCTCTTGATGAATATGTATGGGTATCAGTAGATACATATTTGCCAGACTATAAACAGCTAAGTATACTTCTATATATAGACAGGGTCAAACAGAATTTTAAAGAGGGTTGGAAATGTTTTTTTGACAAAGATTAATTTTCAGTCGACGGAAACTTTTTCACCGTGTATCATTTGGTACATTTCTTCAATACATTTTCTGCTGACTACTTTATTTTTGTAGCGAATGGTTTCATCAACTTCACCACTGAAAATGCAAGCGGGTTCATATTTTTTCAGAACAATTCGTTCACCGTCTACATAGATTTCGAGGGCGTCTTTTTCACCAATTCCCAATGTCCGACGCAATTCAATCGGGATAACTACACGGCCAAGTTCATCTACCTTGCGTACAATGCCTGTAGATTTTAACATTTTCCGAATCTCCTCTCAATATGTAATGGTTTTGGGGGATTTTTTTTCTTTGAATTGACGTCAAATTTCGACATCGATGTTAAATTCATCATACCAACGATTCCCATATCAGTCAATATAATTCGAGGATTTTTATAGAAAATCACTTGATTATGTCAAGGATAAAATAGATTAATATAGAAAAAATTCTACATCTTAGTAATAAATATTTATCATAATAAAAAATATGGAATTTATAGAAAGTATTTTTGAATTCATAGATAGGCTTCAGA
>JBAVDL010000099.1:0-7202 GCA_049587175.1 Thermoactinomyces sp. | reverse complement strand
AGATTGTGCTTGCATACCAGCCTTTGGTCGAGAACCGGATTTTTGCTGTATTTCAAGATCAGTCCATGTATACTTTGGCCATTCCAGCTGATCTGGATGAAATTTGTCGTTTTTCCGATCATTATATATCTCCGGGTTGGCAGATAAAGCAGAAACGATTTTCACAAACTTTACCCCGGGTATGGAGGGGAACCAGTCAGAGGCCGCTGATGCCTTTAACCGAGGAAAGTTTGAAACTGGCTTCTTTTTATATTGGAGTCGGTCATTATGAAAACAAAATGATTGAGATGGAAAATCATGCGGCATTTAATTCTTTTCTCCATACAGACCGCATGGTTATGGCAACGGCAGACGGGGGACAGGTTTCCCAATGGTATACCCGCTATTCCGGTTCAATTTTTTCGATCTACCGGATTCCCGAAGAGGACGGACGCGGAATTTTTTATCTTTTTGTCCATTATCGGCCTTGCCCGTTTGTCAAAGGAAAGCAGAAAATACTTGAAAATATGTCAAGTGAGAAAGAATCGGCCGGCAAGTTGCCGCCAGATGTACCTGTTGATGTGATTTTGGCCTTATCCGGTTTTTCTTTTGAAAAGCTTTATACGATTGATGAGTTGAAAAAAGAGGCGATCCAGGGGAATTATGAATGGTTTGTTCATTTATTGGGGTATCTGGATTGTCCGCTTGTGCAACAGGAAGATCAGGATATAGAAAGAGTACTGGCCGATTTTGTCTATTGCGATCACCAAGCCATCCGAAAGGATGTTGCCGCGTTAGCCCAGATTCATGGCTGGCAAAGTCTCCTGAAGCAATTGGAAAAACAGGAATCCAAGTAGCAGAGAAGGAGTCAGGTAGTGTACCTGGCTCCTTTTCCGGTATTTAAAAAGTTAATCAAACTTTCAGGAATTCCGGCAGATCAAAGCAGGATTGCAAAATGGATTGATTGACATACTTTGTATCTTTGTGAAAATTATTGACACGAAGTTCCTGGTGTTTTTTGGAACCTAGAGTGAAGCTCCAGAAGCCGCCCGGGTAAGTGGGCACTGTTGCTGTATACACTTTGGTTACAGGGAACAGATTGCGAATATGACGGATGGTTTCTTTCATGACAGTACGGTGGAACAAGGGAGACTGGCTTTGGCAAACCATCAGGCCGTCCTCTTTTAACGCACGGAAGATATTTTCATAGAAGCTTTGTTCAAACAGTGCCTTGGCGGGACCTACCGGATCGGAGGAATCAACGATAATCACATCATAATAATTTCTTACGTCCTGCACATGTTTAATGCCATCGTTAAAAATAAAATTGACTCGCGGATCAGAAAGGTTTCCCGACACAGCAGGCAAATGTTCCTTGCATACATCAACGACCATTTTATCAATTTCAACCATATCAATTTCTTTCACTTCATTATATTTGGCGACTTCTCTGGCTGCGCCGCAATCACCGCCGCCAATAATCAACACCCGTTCCGGATTTGGATGGATCGACAGCGGAATATGGGTAATCATTTCGTTGTAGATATGTCCATCCAGCGAAGTTGTCTGTACGACTCCGTCCAGCACCAGCATCCGCCCAAAGTCGTAAGAATCCAAAATCATCACGTGCTGAAAAGGAGAGGACTCGGAATAGATGATCTCTTTTATGCGATAGCTTATTTTCATATTCTCCCGTTCATCTTCTACAAGCCACAGATCCCCGCCGATTTTCTGGAGAAAATTTGATGCTTTGCTCATATTGAAAAAGGCCTCCTTAACCTCATATGTATGATTTCGACAAATCATTTTACCAAATGTTATACCCTTTTTGCAGTCGGGATACTCCGCAGGGGAACAGGGAGATTTGGCCGATTTGTCAAGATCATTATTTTTTAATATACTTTTTCTGAAAAGCAGATTCATGCAGAAACAAAGGAGAGGCTTATGGAGAACAAAGAGCCCATCCCCAATGAAAGTTTTGCTGAGATAGAATTTTTGCTCAGGAAGATCAGTGTGATTGTCAAAAGAAAAGGAAGAGAAATTTTAAACCATTTTCCAATCACCCCTCCCCAGTTTACGGCATTGTTGCTGCTCAGGGATGAAGGGGATTTGACCATTGGTGAACTGAGCCAGAAAATGTATCTGGCATGCAGTACAATCACTGACCTGATTGACCGGATGGAAAAAAACGGCCTTGTCAAGCGGAAAAGAGATGAAAATGACCGGCGTGTTGTACGGATTCATCTGCTGGATCAGGGGAGCAAGATTATCCAAGAAGTTTTGGCCGCGCGTCGGAAATACCTGGCTGATGTCCTGTCGCATTTGTCTCATCAGGAAACAGAACAGATTCAGACACACTTGTCTGTGTTATATGAGGAAATGAAAAAAATATGAGGCTTTCCTCCATTCGTGCCGGAATGGGGGTTTTTGTTTGGATATGCTCCAGATAATTAAAAGTTTCATATGATAGGATAGGCAGCATGGTTGGCAATGCACAGGACGACTATGAATAGGAGTTGGATTCGCAAATGAGGCAGTATATGAAAAAGCAAGCAATCGGCATTCTGGATTCCGGAGTTGGCGGATTAACTGTGGCGCAGGAAGTTATGCGGCAATTGCCCCGGGAAACCATTTATTATGTTGGGGATACGAAGCGTTGTCCATATGGTCCCAGAAGTGTGGAGGAAGTTCGGACATTTACGATGGAGATTGTGCGGTTTTTGATGAAGTATCCTTTAAAAGCGATATTGATTGCTTGTAATACAGCAACAGCAGCCGCATTAAATCTGGTAAGAGAACAGGTCGGTATTCCGGTACTTGGTGTAATCGAGCCCGGCGCCCGGGCTGCTATCAAGGCAACCAAAAATCATACGATCGGAGTTATCGGCACACAAGGAACAATCCAAAGCGGAGCTTACGAACAGGCACTTCGGCAAATTCACCCGGATCTGACCATATACAGTCTGGCCTGTCCGTCACTGGTACCCCTGGTAGAAAGCGGGCTGAGCCATACTCCAATGGCAGATGCCGTAGTGGATGAGGCGTTGTCTCCGCTGAAACAAACTTCCATTGATACCTTGATCCTGGGCTGTACCCACTACCCGCTGCTGACGGATTCAATTCGAAAAACAATAGGCGAATCCGTTTCCATTATCAGTTCAGCCGAAGAGACAGCAGTTGAACTAAGTACCATTCTGCAGCACCAGCAATTGCTGTCACAGCAGCGTCTGCCGCGGCACCGTTTTTTTACCACCGGTTCGACAGAAACATTCTCACAAGTGGCAAAAGAATTGTTCGGAAAACCGGTTGTTGTGGAGCAAATTGATCTCGGCTCGCTGACCGTCGGATAAAAATGATAAATTTAGTGCTAATTCCCTCCGGGGCTCGTATACATGTAGTAAACGACTTGTCCTTGGAGGGATGATTCCATGCATAAACGGCATAAACGTTGGTTTGATGTCTCAGTCTGTTTTTTGCTGTTGCCGCTGATATTGGGCGGTTGTGTGTTTGGACCGGAAAAAGATGCATCAAAACCGATTGATCCGCCGCCTGCCGGCGTCAATGAAGAAATATCGGAAGTTACAGCAAAGCAGACTGCAAAAGATAAAGAAAATCCTTCACTGGGAGTCGAACTTTATTTTATGACGCATACCGGACATGTGGCTCCCTATACGCTGAGTCTGCCGTCATCAAAAGGGATCGCCAAAGAAGTGCTGAAATTCATGGTGAAGGATGGGCCTGGACAGGCCATGCTTCCTAAAGGATTTACCCCGATCCTGCCAAAGGGGACACAAGTAAAAGCACTCAACATTGAGGATGGGGTTGCAACAATTGACTTCTCAAAAGAATTCCTGAATTACAAACAGGAAGAGGAAGAAGATTTGTTAAGCGCGGTAACGTGGACCCTGACCGGTTTTTCCACTGTGAATGAAGTAAATATTTGGGTTGATGGAAAACCGCTTTCTGTAATGCCCAAGGGGAAAACTCCGGCCCAGGGCCTGACCCGGAATGACGGGATTAACCTTGAAGTGGCCAAAGGAACCGATATTACCCGCAGTATGCCGGTAACTCTTTATTTCATGGGGCAATTGCCGGATAACCAAACTTATTACGTACCCGTTACACGGATGGTCAATGCTGCGGACAATGTCGGTGAAGTTGTTATTCATGAACTGGTAAAAGGCCCGCAACTTCAGTCCGGACTAAGCGCAGCCCTGGATACCTCTCTCAAAGTGAACAAAGTGCAGGTAAAAGGAGACCTGGCGGTTGCCGATCTCGGGGAACAACTGTTGCAATACGGAAAGAATACGGCTTCGGAAGATGCCTTGCAAACCATTGTACTTTCCTTGACCGAAAATACAACCGCTGACAAAGTCAAACTGGTTGTCAATGGCAAACAGAACGTTGCCATTGCCGGAGAAAAAACGGCAGGTGAACCTGTTTCAAGACCCAGGTTCATCAATCCCAGCAAATCCTGATGCAGGAGGGCGGGGCGTATATCCTGAAGTGTTGCAATTTCCCGGGTCAAAATCCTCCAAAAGTCTCGCCGATATTGGTTTTGTTTTTCTGTTTGGAGCAAGGAATGAGCAGAATTTCATTCCTTTTTTCTTTTCTTATTCTGACTTTGTATTGCGGGTATGCTATACTAAAGGAACTTGGCACAGGAGGGAAACATCATTGAGAACTGATGGACGTGCGAACGATGAATTAAGAAAAGTGGAAATGGAACGCGGATTTATTAAAACGGCAGAAGGTTCGGTTTACATAACAGTTGGGGATACCCGGGTGATTTGTACTGCTACGGTAGAAGATCGTGTTCCCCCGTTTTTGAGAAATTCCGGGAAAGGCTGGATCACGGCGGAATATGCCATGCTTCCCAGAGCAACACAGCAACGGACGGTTCGGGAGTCCAGCAGGGGTAAAGTAAGCGGGCGAACGATGGAAATTCAGCGCCTGATTGGACGAGCCCTTCGCTCTGTTGTGGATTTGTCGGCCATTGGTGAAAGAACAATCTGGATTGATTGCGATGTGATCCAGGCTGATGGGGGTACACGTACCGCCTCGATTACAGGGGCGTTTGTCGCCTTGGTGGATGCTTTGGTTCCTCTTGTAAAGGATGGTACTCTTTCGACAATGCCGGTCAAGGATTTTCTGGCAGCGACCAGTGTCGGGATCGTGGGAGATCAGGTGTTGCTGGATCTCTGTTACAAAGAAGATTCTTCGGCTGTTGTCGATATGAATATTGTGATGACCGGCCTGGGAAAATATGTGGAAATTCAGGGAACCGGAGAGGAATCTCCTTTTTCCGGCGAACAGTTGGCTCATTTGCTGGATTTGGCAAAAAAAGGAACGATGGAATTGATCAGCAAGCAAAAAGAAATCCTGGGAGCTGATGCCGATCTGATAGGACGGGCATCTGCTGACAAAAATTCCGCTTCCACTTCCGTATAACAGGATAAAGATGCCCATGAGCCTTGTTTTTTTGCTTGTGGGCATTTTCGATTTTGTATTGAACCAAACAGGAGGGAATGGGAAACAACCCAACCAAATGAAGAAAAAGTGGCCTTTTCCTGATATTATTATTGCAACAGGAAATATACATAAATTAAAGCAATTTCAGGAACTGTTCGGCAGGTATTTGCATCTCAAGGTAAAAGGATTGAAAGATTTGCCGGAAATGCCGGAAATTGATGAGGATCAGGATACGTTTGAAGGAAATGCCCGCAAAAAGGCAGAAATCATCTCACAAAGACTGAATGCCCCCGTTGTTTCCGATGACTCGGGCCTGGTGGTGCCGGCCCTAAACGGCGAACCTGGCGTCTATTCCGCCAGATATGCGGGAGAGAATGCAACGGATGAAGAAAACAACCGGAAACTGTTGCAGCGGATTGCGCCAATCCCTCCATCCCGGCGCAAGGCTTATTATGTTTGTGCGATGGCACTATCGGTTCCCAACGAGCCGACGAAAATCGTGCGGGGGGAATGCGAAGGAGTCATTACCAGCCAGCCAAGAGGAAATCAGGGATTTGGTTATGATCCGGTTTTCTTCTTGCCTTCTCATATGAAAACGATGGCCGAACTTTCCAATCAACAAAAATTTGCCATCAGCCACCGCGGCAAGGCAACCCGCCTCTTGATTGAAGAGATGAAGAAAGCTTATCATTTCAATAACGAGGGGGGAAAATCATGAAAGTGTTGATTGTTAGTGACTCTCATGGCAAGACAAAATTACTCAACGAAATCGTCGGACGCGTCAATCCTGACCATATCATCCACTGTGGCGATTTTTGCAGCAGCCGGCGCGATCTTCCTGCCGGTTCCCTGACCGTAGTCAGGGGTAATTGCGATTGGGAGTCGGTGCCGGAAGAGCAGATTTTCGAAACGGATTCCCTTCGTTTTTTCGTTACCCATGGCCACCGGCACCAGGTAAAGTATTCGTTGTTGCCCCTTCGCTATCGTGCCCAGGAAACCGGAGCCCATATCGCCTGTTTTGGACATACCCATTTACCGGTTTGTGAAAAAGATGAAGGGATCTTGTTGATCAATCCTGGCAGTATCATGTACCCAAGAGGATTCAGGCATCGGACCTATGCCGTCCTGGAGAAAAAAGACGGTCAGCCGCTGAAAGTTTCCTTTTATCGGGTAGATGGAACCCCGGTTCCGGAACTGGGATATGAAGAATAAAATAAATTTGCGGAAACATTTAGAGGAAAAGTGACATACTATACTAATGGGGAAGGAGCGTTCGCCAGGGAAAAGGTGAAACCATTTTTGAAAAATGCTGCCCCTTCGCCTGCCTGAAAGCGAACGCCGAAACACCCCTTTATCCAAATATCCCGTTTTTTGTGGCAAAAAAAGTTGACGGAAAGAGTAATCTGTTATAAAATGTTTCTGTCGCTAACTTGATATGAATCTGTCCCAGTAGCTCAGCTGGATAGAGCAGCGGCCTTCTAAGCCGTCGGTCGGGAGTTCGAATCTCTCCTGGGACGCCAAAAGATTAAAGTGAAACGTTCTCCTTAACATATATTTCGTAGTTAAGGAGAACGTTTTTTATTTAAAAATCACAGAAGAAAATTAATAATAAATAGAAAAAGATGTGCTTTTAAACAAATTGCTCGTCTAGGTACTTTTGCTTGTTATCTTTGAGCTCATCGAATTTATTGAAAATAAATTTTTCTATTTCCTTTTTATTCACACGATTATAATCTATATCTGAGTAAACT
>JBAVDL010000098.1:0-6531 GCA_049587175.1 Thermoactinomyces sp. | reverse complement strand
GGTTCAACCAGTCATCTTTTATTCCCAGTAAGGACAGAATTTCCTCGTCCAGTTCCGGTGTTTCTTCCAGAACCTTATTCATTTTCCATTTGGGATTGATAGATTTTTCCGGATGCTGCCATACCAGTTGAACCGGTTTGGTGCCTGTAAAAGAGGAAACAGGTTGCCCATCCACCAGAACATTACCTTCGCAAGGTTTTATATAGCCGGCGATAATCCGGGCCAGTGTCGTTTTGCCTGCACCGTTATAACCGCATAAGCCAACAATTTCACCATGGTCGATTGAGAGGTGCAAATTTCTCAAAATCCATGGGCCTTTTTGATAGCGATAACTGATTCCATTTACTTTAAGCATAAAAACACCTGACCATTTCACCATTTATGTTTTGTGCTTCTGGTTGTTTATGTTTGCACATTTCCATTCTGACAGGACATCTTGGATAGAAAATACATCCTTTGGGTATTTCGTGCAAAAGGGGCTGGGATCCGGGCAACGGTTCAAAGCCGTTCTGTGGCAATGCATTCCACAAGGCTCTTGTATAGGGATGCCGCAACTTTTCTCCTTTACCGCAAAAATTCCTTGCCTGGGTAATCTCAATGGTTTGGCCGGCGTAAAAGACGGCAACCCTGTCAGCAATCTTCAGTGCTGTTTCAATATCGTGGGTAATGAAGATCACTCCTTTGCCATCTATAGCCAGCTGCTTGATGTATTTCACCGTCTCTGCCAGGGCGACAGGATCCAGACCGGGTGTCGGTTCATCGGCAATGATCAGGTCAGCCGGACTTCCCAGTGCAGTGGCGGCCAATACCCGTCTGACCATTCCTCCGGACAATTCAAACGGATAACTGTTTGAGGCTTTGGGAGGAAGGCCGACTTTGGCAAAGATATCCTGTTGGACATCTTTCCTGTTTTTATCCCTGATCGCTGCTTGCACTTGTTTGCCTGTTTTCATCAGCGGGTCCAGAGCATTTACTGATTGGGGAATAAGAGAAATTTCTTTTCCGCGCAGACGATATTGGCGTTCCGGGGTAAGAGCTTCTCCTTTGAAGTTGATTGTTCCGCGGAGTTCCGCATTTTCGGGGAGCAACCCCAGGATGGCGCTGGCCAGCAAGCTTTTTCCGGATCCGCTCGCCCCGACGACAGCCACGATTTCATTCCTGTAAAGGGAGATATCCAATTTGCTGATAACTTGCAGGCGAGTTTCACGGAGGCCTGCGTGGTATTGGCGGAATGAAAGGGAAAGGTTCTTTACTTCCAGTAAAGGCTGCTTGTTTTCAAGCGAATCTGGCAATTGTTCTTCTCTTTGTTGCAGTTTCAGCATGATGTCACTCCTTCTAAAAAGGAACTAACCAGTTATTTCTCACATATCCCTTGCCACTGCGATCAATGCCGTCTGCCCGGCGAGTTTATCTTTGTCCATGGAAGGGATCAATCAGCTTACGGAGGCTGTTGCCCAAAAGATCAAAGATCCCGACCATCATTACAAGGGACAATCCCGGGAAGAAGGCAAGCCACCACATTCCGGTTGACAAATAACGCATGGATTCGGACAGGATGATGCCGATTGCAGGCTGTTCCGGCGATAAGCCAAATCCAAGAAACGTGATGGCGGCTTCATGCAAAATGGTATGAGGGAAAAGCAGGATAAAACCGATCATGATTTGCGGCAGCAAATGAGGGAGATAATGGTTCCGGGCAATCCACCAGCGGGATTTCCCCAGTTGGCGGGATATGCCGATATATTGTTCCGTTTTTACTTTCATTACCTCTGCACGAAGCACTCGGGTCAAACTTGGCCAATGGGTCAGGGCAATGCCTGTGACAACTCCCTTGAAGCCGCCGCCTATGGCAAAAGAAATGAGCAACAAGGTTACCATATGGGGCATACTGAGAAAAAGATCAATTAACCAGGTTACGCCATAATCAATTTTTTTGTTCCAGGAGGACAGAAGGCTGAGGAACAATGCAATAATTGTGCTCAGGGAAGCAGTTAACAAACCGACTCCAAAGCTAAGGGTCAATCCTTTTAAGGTTCGTGCCAGCATATCCCTGCCCAGCCAATCGGTGCCAAACAGATGTTCCAGGGAAGGGCTGCTGTTCCTCACTTCCAGATTAACGGCCAGTTTTTCATTTCCAATTAAAAAGCCGCTGGTAATCAAGATCAAAAGCAGGAGAACTGCTGTCACGATGATGGTCAGTGTTTGCCGTCGCAGATTCCATTTGTTAACAGATGGGGGTGTGCCGATCATTTCCTGACTATTCACTGGCTCCATTCCTTTCTGATTCGCGGATCAATAACCTTATACAGGATGTCTGCCATTAAATTGCCTGTATACACAAACAGGGTGCTGAATAAAACAATTCCCAACAAAAGGGGGACATCGCCGCCCAAACCTGCCTGGACGATTGCCTGTCCGAGGCCGGGATATGAGAAAACCTGCTCGGTCAGCACAGCACCGCCAAAAAGTTCTCCAAATGAGGCAAACTGCAAGGAGACCGCGGGCAAGGAGATATTTCGCAACCCATGGCGCCATAACAGTTTCAATCCTTTTTCTCCTTTGGCTTTGGCAAACCAGATGAACTCACTGTTAAGGGTTTCGACAAGCTTGGCTCTTGTATGCAGTGCGATATTGGCCACACCGATAATGCTTAATGTTAAAGCAGGCAAAAATAAATGCCGCAGGTAATCTGCCAGTGATACATCCTGTTCCAGAGTGCCTGCCGGTGTTCCCAGACCGATTGGAAACCATCCCAGCCATACAGAAAATACAATCACGACCACCAACCCTAACCAGAAAGTGGGAGTGGCTGAGAGAACAAAACAATATCCTTTTATCATTCGATCAATCCAGGTTCCTTTTTTCATCCCGGCTATAATCCCCAATATAAAGCCGAAGATCCCGGATAATAGCCATGCAATGGCCATTAATGCAAGGGAGGCGAGAAATCGCTCCGCAATCACCTGGGCAACCGGACTGCGATATAACAGGGAAGTTCCCAGATTACCATGCAGGAGGGAATTGGCCCAGTTCAAATATTGTGTACTTCCTGGTTCATTCAGACCCCAATATTCTTCAATATTGGCTCGCTGTTCCGGGCTTACCCGCAACAGGTCTCCCCCGATATAGGCCCGAATCGGATCAATGGGAGAGCAGCTTACAAGCACGAATGACAAAATGCTTACGGCAATTAACAATGTCAAGAGTCTGGCTGCCTGGTTCAGAACGTATAAAGAAATCCGTTTGGTACGCAATACCTTCCCTTCTTTCTGACAATCTGTCATGAATAAATATTCATCTCTTTCAGAAGTATGGTTGAAATCATGGTACAGGAATGGAGACAATTGACTCTTTCAAAGACTATTTATGCAATAATTGGTGAGTGAGGGAAGAATCCCCCACTCACGAAATATCTGTTTATTTCCACTTCCAGTCGGTGATGGTGTCTGTGATTGGCCAGGCATGGCCGTGTGGATGGATTTTCTGCTTGCCAATATCCAAATTATCGCGGACATAATATAAATGTTGTACATTGACCAACCAGGCCCAAGGGGCATCGCCTTTGGCGGAAAATCCGGTTTTTCCGTCCCACTGTGCCATTTTCCAGTATTTATAGGCTTCTTCTGTGGAAGATGCCCGAAGTGCCTGCTCCATGTATTGATCCACTTTTGGATTTGAATAGAAATTGGGATTGTAATATCCTTCGCCTTTCGTTTTTGAGCTGTGCAAATTGTACATTTCAATGGGGTCATGGTTTCCCCAGCCCATCATGACCGGGTTTGAAAACATTAATCTTTCAAGTTCGTTCCAGCTTTTGCCTTCTGTTTTCACTTTGATTCCCAAAGGTTTGATCATTTCGGCAACAGTGATCGACAGGGACTGGCGGATTTGGTCATCGGAAGGATAATACAGGGTAAAGGCTGCTTCCAGACCGTTCTTTTCACGAATTCCGCTTGCATTTTCTTTCCAGCCGGCCTGGTCCAGGATTTTTCTGGCTTGTTCGATGTTCTTGTCTTGTATTGCTGTATCAGCGTTCCACCACGGCAATTTGTCAGCCACACTGTATGCCGGTGTGCCAAACCCTTCCAATACACCGTCTACCAATGCTTGCCGGTCAATACCGATATTGATGGCCTTGCGAATGGCGACATCACTGGTTACGTCATTTCCAACCGGTATTCCCTCCTCTGTTTTTTGGCCTGCTGGTACAGTAGGGAACATGATTCCCCGGTTATCGACGCTTTCTATTGTTACAAGTTTCATACCCGCAATTTTTTCTTTGGCGAAGGAGGCAGGGACGGACACAATGTCAGCTTGACCGGCTTTTGCGGCTGCAAATGCTGCATCTTCAGACAAAAACAGGAAGGTTATTTTCTTGAAGAATGGTTTTTTTTCATAATAATGAGGATTGGCTTCCACAATTAATTGTTGTCCTTTGTTCCACTGCACAAATTTATAGGGTCCGGAGCCAATTGGCTGTTCCTTGTAATTATCGTCATAGGCATGTTGTGGAACGATTCCTGTAGTGATCAGCAGATAAATAAAGTTGGACTGAGGTTTTTTCAGTTTAAACTCTACTGTGTACGGACCTGTCTTTTCGGCATTGTCCAGGTTTGTCAAATCCATGACGGATCCGCTTGTTTTTGCTTTGTTGTATGTAAAAGCAACATCGTCGGCAGTTACATTTTTGCCATCGGAAAATCTGGCATCCTCGCGGATTTTTACCGTCCAGGTTAATCCATCGTCGCTTATTTCATAATGTTCCGCCAAATCGTTTACTACATTAAAATTATGATCATATTTGAACAATGTGCTCTGAAAGAGCGGAGAACCGTTTCTTCCCCATCCGGTTGTCGGATCAAAACCATCTTTCGGTTCGCCTCCAATAGCCAGAACCAGCTCCTCTTTTTGCGCTTTTCCGGTCTGATTTTTGTCTGACGGGGAGCAACCTGCCAAAACTGTCGAAAACATCAGGGCAACAATCAGGGTCCATCCCAGCATTCTCTTGGCCAATTTGTTCACTCCTTTGATAAATCTGTTTTTCTGTAAAACTGCCAAACTGTCCAGGCTTTTTATGCATCCCGATCCTTGCCGGCAGCACCTCCTTCAAATGATTCCGTCTGTATTACGGGAACCGGGCAAGCTTTTCGCCATCAAACCTTTAAGAACAATGAAAGGGGGTAATTTCAATTATTTAGACCAAAATACAGTTTTATAAAAAGAAACTGAGTCCAGAAAATCTCAAAAATCATGGCGGAGGTCATTGTACAGATTATCCGGCTTTATACCCGTTTCACAGGGGCTACAGTAAACTTCGCATATTCGACGCCTTTCAGGCTCATCAGCCTGTTGCTGAAGTCCCGGATTCTTTTTACTTGTCCCTTTACAACAATCAATTCCAGGCAACTGTCATGATCCAGGTGAAAGTGTGTCGTGGAAAGGACCAGATCGTGCATGCTGTGTTGAAGCTCTGTCATTTCTTCAAGCAGGTTTCGTTGGTGATGGTTATAAAACAGAAGAATGCTTCCGATAACCATTTCATTGCTGTTTTCCCAGGCTTCCTGAACAAGGGCGTCTCGAACAAGATCGCGAATGGCTTCAGAGCGATTCTGGTAGCCTTTCAATTTAACCAGAAAGTCGAATTTCTCCAGCAAACTGCTCTCCATGGAAACTCCAAATCTTTTTAATGTTGAGTCCTGCATGATGTAACCACCTTTTCCTTGAATAATTCAGTAACACAGTCATTAAAAAAAGTAGCACGCATATACATAAAAAATAAGCATAAATATGGCTCGGAAATGAATTGGGTCCGGAGTGCACATGCTTCACCCCTGCAAGGCGAAGACAAAACGGAGTCCTGGAAATCATATCAAAAAATCAGTTTATCTGCATGCTCCGGCCTTAGATATGACTTTTTCAAAGACTGTTTCAAGCAAATGGAAAACTTGGCATGAAATTCTTCCAACGAAGAAAAAGAAACGGGTTATTATCAAAAACAAAAATTAGATTTTTTTATAATGTCATATTCAATTGATGTTATTTGGGCTGCGACGTTTTCCCTGTCAGAATTATATTTGAATTTTTTATTTATGGCAACAATCACTTTAAAGTATTAATAAAAAAAAGTGTGACACTTTGTCGACGTTTTTTGTTTTTTAGAAGGTAGGTAAGCTTATTATGTAGAATCATATAATGAAAAAATTATAAAAAAGTTGTTTTTTATATCATCTGAACATTGGATGGAGGTGATGTGAAAAAATCGACAGATTCACGATAGGGATCAGGAACAGGTGCCGGTTTGTCATGGATGGTTGTATGTAGTTCTGACGGTTGACCAGGGGGATCCGATCTCGCAAAAAAGAAGAAACAGGGAAAACAGCAATAAACGAAACATAACAGTTCTATTGTTATTATTTAAATTTGAAATATTTAACCTATTGCAATATATGCAAACATATAATCACCTGGAGATTTTAACGTTTTTGTGAATTTAATTTGAACATTGTGATAAAAGATTGTAAACCATGGTAT
>JBAVDL010000097.1:0-24588 GCA_049587175.1 Thermoactinomyces sp. | reverse complement strand
ACTGTTGATTCATCACACTCACCTTGATTTATAACCATCAAAGAAAATGACCCCAAAAACCGGTCTGAGGTCATTTTCCCTGTTATCAACCAAAATGTTCTTTCATTTCTCCCATTACAACTTCCATGGCACATTCAGCAGAGCAGAATTCCGTCTGCTCTCCGTCAACATCCCACGACATGCGGGATGGATCCAGCGGGTTGAATTCATAATGACAACAACGGCACTTTCTTGTCTGTACCAGTTGATCAAGCCCGGCTTCCAGCCGCTTCCAATCTTTGCGTTTCAAATTGAGAACTCCGGCAATGTACTTGACAATTTCTGCTTTACTCTCAAAAAACAACGGGTCTTCTTTCGCATAGGTGGTTGGATTCCACCAGGCCCAGCGCCCGTCCGAAAGATGAACAACGTAAAAATCTTTAAAGACACGTTCCGATGCCTGCTCCAAACGGTCATAAGAAGGAAATCCCAATTCGGCAGCCAAATTATCAATTAACGCCTTATGAATATCATCCAGCATCAATTTCCAGTCAATACTGTCCAGTTCCTTTTCCCAATCCTCCATTTGGTTGATCTCATGCATACTCACAGGCCTCCCTCCCCGCTCTTTCAATTTTCGATTTCTTCCCTTGTTGATTCCTGCCCTGCTTACAAAAATTTGCGTTTCTTTTTGGTAATTCATTTTTCCGCAGACAAGAAAAAACAAAGCCCTTCAAATCCCTGGAGGCATTTAAACCCTCCTCGGGCCGCAATGTAATTGATACAGACATGATGGAGCGATCAACCGCCAATTTCAAGCGTTGGCTTCTGTCAATCTTCGCACGATGGCAACCGTTTTTTGTGCTGCTGTTTTTACTTCTTCTTTCGTGTTTTCCAAGCCAAAGCTGAAGCGAATTGCAGAACGGACTATTTCCGGAGCCAGATGCATTGCTTCCAATACATGAGAGACTTCCAAAGTTCCTGATGTACAGGCTGAGCCGCTCGAGCAGGCGATTCCTTCCAGATCAAGGTTCATCAGCAACGTTTCGGAATCGGTTCCGGGGAAACTGATATTGAGAATATGAGGAAGCGTCTGTTCGGGATGGCCATTTACGACATAATCAATTCCTGACTGGACCAACTCATCCAGAAAGCTTTGCCGCAATTCTTTTATTTTTTCACGATGTTCCCGGCGAAATTTGCCCGCCAGCTCAGCGGCCTGTCCAAATCCCACAATTCCAGGAACATTTTCTGTGCCGGCACGTCTCCGTCTTTCCTGTGCGCCACCGAACATGCGGGGAACCAACCGGACTTTGGGAGAAAAATAAAGAGCTCCCGCTCCTTTGGGCCCGTTGATTTTGTGGCTTGAGAGTGTTACCAGATCAACCGGCATCTGCTTTACATCAATTTTTTCCACACCCAGCGCCTGTACGGCATCTGTATGAAAGAAAACACCATGTTCCTGCGCCCATTTTCCAATTTCCCAGACGGGTTGGATCGTACCGACTTCATTATTCCCATACATGACGGAAATCAGGGCTGTTTGCGGTTTAACAGCAGCCTTGAGCATGTCAGGACATACCCTGCCTGTCTGATCAACAGGGAGATACGTCACTTCAAAACCTGTTTTTTCCAAATAATGACATGTATCCAAAACAGCATGGTGTTCAATTTGAGTTGTAACAAGATGATTCTTCCCTTTTTGGCGTTCAGCTTCCATAACACCAAACAAGGCAAGATTGTCTGCTTCGGTTCCCCCGCTGGTAAAGACAAGTTGGCCGGGATCGGCATTGATGCATTCTGCAACCCGATCACGCGCCTGATCCAGGGCGCTTCGGACTTGCCGGCCATATTGATGTATGCTTGAGGGATTGCCGAAAGCATAATCCAAAAAAGGCAACATTGCTTCCTTTACTTTCGGATGAATAGGGGTTGTTGCTGCATGATCCAAATATATTGACATTGATTTTCACCTGTCCTGAATCTCATCAACGATAAAAACAGTTTCTCTATAAAAGATACGCTTTTTATGATCATTTTAAAAGACGATTTATATATAAAACATATAATTATCATTGTTTCCATCATGAGAGAAGTTGATCAGCGAAGCAAGTGTTGTTTGATCCAATTCCCTGGCAACGGCATCCCGGATCCGTTTCCAAAGATCCCGTTTGGCCGGATCCTCTTCTTCCGTAAATTCGACCGGACTGATCGGACCTTCCAATACCCGGATGATATCGCCTGCAGTGATTTCTTCCGGTCCCTTTGCAAGCTTGTACCCGCCATAGGCTCCCCGAACGCTCCGAACCAATCCGGCATTGCGAAGTGGAGCAATCAGCTGTTCCAGATAATGTTCTGACAGTCCGTGCCGCTCTGCCACACTTTTTAAAGGGATTGGGCCTTTTCCGTATTGTGCAGCCAACTCCATCATAATGGTTAATCCATACCGTCCCTTTGTTGATATCTTCAACATTTCCACTCCCTTTATCCAGCAATTTCAAGATTAAAATATTATTCGATTTTTATATATTAAACTAAACTTGTCATTTTAAAGTTAACTTTCATTTTACCAAGCGAAACACCTTGTTCACTGGTTATTGTCAGTGTATCACAGCTTCATTCTCTTTTAGCAATCTTTTTTCCTGTACTTTTTTTACACCGACTGCATAACAGTTATTTTCTCTTTACATTTCCTGAATTTATCATAAAAATAGGACATAGAACAGACAACGGAAACAGAAAGGCGGAACACTATGGATCTGTTTGAGTACGGGCATCAACAGAACAAGGCAAAGAGCGAACCACTGGCTGCCCGCATGCGTCCCCGCCGGTTGGAAGAAGTGGTCGGGCAGTCCCATATTATCGGTCCTGGCAAATTGCTGAGAAGAATGATTGAAGCGGATCGCCTGTCCTCAATTATTTTTTACGGACCGCCGGGAACCGGCAAAACGACGCTGGCTCATGTTATTGCCAATCACACGCAAGCATATTTTGAACAATTGAATGCGGTGACTGCCGGGGTGTCTGATATCCGCAAAGTGGTGGCAGAGGCAAAAGAACGGTTAACCATGTATGACAAGCGCTCTGTACTTTTTATTGATGAAATTCACCGCTTTAACCGTTCCCAGCAGGATGCCCTGCTGCCGTATGTGGAAGACGGAACCATTATCCTGATCGGCGCGACAACGGAAAATCCCTCGTTTGAGGTAAATGCCGCTCTTTTGTCCAGGTCGCGTGTGTTTATGCTAAAGCTGCTAACGGAAACGGATATCAGAAAAATCCTTGTCCATGCCTTAAATGATAAAGAACGCGGTTTTGGTACAGAAAAAATCCGGATAGATGACGAAGCCCTTGAGCATCTGGTCAAGACGGCCGGTGGAGACAGCCGCAATGCACTGAACGCCCTGGAGCTGGCAGTCGTGACTACGCCGCCCGGGGAAGATGGCGTGCGCCACATTACACTGGAAACGGCTGAAGAATCAATCCAGCAAAAGATGGTTCGTTATGACAAAAGCGGAGACAATCATTATGATACTGTTTCGGCATTTATTAAAAGCATGCGCGGCTCCGATCCGGACGCTGCCCTGTATTATCTGGCAAAAATGTTAAAGGCCGGCGAGGATCCCCGTTTCATTGCCAGACGAATCTTCATTCATGCAGCCGAAGATGTAGGAATGGCCGATCCGCGCGCACTAACGATTGCTGCATCGGCCGCTTATGCCGTAGACTATGTTGGCCTGCCGGAAGCCCAAATTCCAATGGCGGAAGCGGTCATTTATATTGCCACAGCCCCCAAAAGCAATGCCGTCGTGCGCGGAATCCAGGAAGCCGCAAATGCGGTAGAAAAAGAAAGAAACGCCAGTGTTCCTTCCCATTTGCGCGATGCCCATTCCACCAGTGCCAAAAAAGAGGGAAGAGGCACAGGTTATCTTTATCCCCATGACTACCCGAGAGGATATGTCAAACAGGAATACTTGCCGGAAGAACACCGTGGCAAAACATTTTACCATCCCTCTGCCATTGGTTATGAACAGAAACTGCAGCTCTTCCTGCGCTGGATGAAAGAAGGACACACTTCAAGATCAGATTGAGCCATTCGATAAAAGGGGCGTTCGCCGACACAAATGCAGGATGGACAAAAGCGGACGTTTCCCTGGCCCTTTTTTGCTATATAATCGCTTTCCCCGCTTTGCAGGCCAATTCATCTTTAATAATTTTGAACAGATTCAGGGTGAACACCATGCCAGTCATAAAATTGACCTCAGACCAAAAACTGACTCGCAGAGCCTTCCTGAAAAAAGGGATGGCTTCCGGGGCAATCCTTGCTCTGCTGGGGCTGTCCGGGTACTCCTTTTTTGTGGAAAAAAATCATATTGAACTCAGCCGCATCCGGATTTCATCCCCACGCTTGCCCGCATCTTTCAGGTACATGAAAATTTTGCACATCAGCGATCTCCATTACGGTTTCTTTTACGATCTGGAACAGCTTGACCAATTGGTTGAAACAATTGCCTGGCTGTCTCCGGATATGATTTGCTTTACGGGAGATTTTGTCGATCAGGAATTTACGGAAAGCGAGGCCAAAAACGCAGCAAAAATCCTGAAACGGCTCCCTGCTCCTGATGGAAAATTTGCTGTTTTGGGCAATCACGATTATTTGGAAAACGTTGAACGGGTCAAGAATTGTCTGGCAAATTCCGGTTTTCGTCTGCTTATAAATGAAAGGAATGTCGTCAGGAGAGGACAGGACGCAATTTATATTTCCGGAATGGACGATTTGTTGGCGGGAACTCCTGAACCGGGCAGGATTTTTGAAGATGCCGATTTGCCTGATTTTTTTCATATCCTGCTGGCCCACGAACCGGATTTCGCTACCGAAATAAAAGATTCTCCCGTTGACTTGCAACTCTCGGGGCACAGTCATGGCGGCCAGGTCAATCTTCCTTTCATGGGACCGCTGATTACCCCTCCCCTGTCACGGGTTTACCCGTCCGGCTTGTATAAGATAAACCAGCGTCTTACGTTATATACCAATCGGGGGCTTGGAACCACGATTCTCCCGTTTCGCTTCTGTTGCCGGCCGGAAATTGCAGTCATTGAGCTGGTTTGAAACTGATAAAAAACCAGGCACACGCATTTCGTACCTGGCAGACCTGTGAAAAATTGATATTCAGTTAGTGGCAATCAGGCCTTTTTCTTATTGAAGATCTTTTTATCCCTGTCTTTCCGGACCAGAGCATGAATCCCGCCAACCATCAAGGCCAACGGAACAAGGAAATTAAAACTTTCTCCCGCTTCCACAAACAATTCCACCGATGTATAAATAACAGCCATAACGATAAAAACGATTCCCATATGTTTGATTTTCATGTGTTCTCCTCCAACTTCCGGCAATATCCGGATTTGATCATTTCTTGTTGAAAACAAAAGTTTTTTAACACTTCAGAGACTTTTCCCGAAAACTTGCAGACTGCAGAAAACATATTAAAGCGGATTTTCAAAGCACTTTCCAGTTATTTCCCTGAATATGCAGCAAGTTTGTTCTTAATATATCTGCAAAACTGCTGATTTTCAAGCAAATTTCATTATCTTGCCTGAATAATAACGGAAATTTCACAAAACAACTATTGCCGCAGAAATTTTTTTGGAAAATCGATGGATTTCTTTTCCAGTTTTTTAATGAAAAAAGTTAGTGTATCGTTTGTAAATCTGGTCATATTAGCTAATGTTACCAGAATAAAGGAGGAAAATTGATGAATCAGTTTAACCAGCAACAAGAAAATATGACTGTCAATCCTTCTGTTCCGCCGCAATTAAACCATGGCGCTCACGAGGTGATGGATGTACATGAACTGCTGTCAGCATCGCAAAATGCAATGAACCAGTATCGAATGCTGGAACAGCATTGCACCTGCGAGGAACTTCGCGACATGATCCATCGCCAGTATCAGTTTATGGCGACGGAATATAACACTTTGCTTGAATGTTTCAAGACCGGAAAAGATCCGTCCACGCCAGCTTCAAAATACACCATGCAGCAAGGAAACAATGTAGAATACGGACTGAAACCAGGTCAGCCCAAGCAGCCGATCAAGTCTCCGGCTGAGTTTGATAATGAACACATTTCCGCACAAATGATGACACTGATGAAAACAGCTGCTGTGGAAAAAGCCAGAGCGGCCTGTGAAGTGACAAATCCGGTGGTACGCCGCGTAATTGCCGACAGCATTCCCAATTGCTGCGAAATGGCCTATGAAATTTTCCTTTACCAGAACAAGAAAGGGTATTATCAGGTTCCACAGTTTCCGGCAAACGTCATGCAATCAATGATTGCTTCTTACGCACCGGCAACCCCTTCGGGAAATATGGCTGCACCTCCCAATCCACAGGCTCCGCTTCAATGAGAAACCGCTCCTGGTCGGGGCGGTTTTTCACTACAACCTCAAAACTTTTTTATTTTCAACAAAATTTTATCTGTATATAAATAAAAAAACCGTAAAGCTATCCAATAACATACAGGCTTTACGGCTTGCTGTTTTGTTTTTTCTCCTTTTCCATTTCCTGAACCAGATCATATACCTGTTCCCAATTTGTAATCCTCTTCAGCGGAACGGGAAAGTCGCGATTATAGACTGCATCTACGACAACAACAGGAACCCTGTTTTTTACCAGATTCTCCAAATGGTCGGGGGCATCTTCAAAAAACAGTTCAACACCCAATTTCCTGGCGATTTTCCCTTTATCCTGGGCATTCATAACCAGATTATCTCCGGTATATGGAAAACCGTATTTTTTCAGCCAGTTTCGGGTAATAGCCTCAATATTCCGGATTTTGGGGCGTGCCGTTATAAAATAAATCCTGTGTCCTTCCCGGGCCAGTTTATTCAATGCTTTGGCCGCATTTGCCAAAGGAATGCCAAGTTGATAAATCTCTTTTTCCAGGCTGCGCCAAAGTTTCCTGCCTTCCTGGCGAGTCAAACCGTAAGCCTTGTTCAGGTGAAATTCCTTGACATCTTCCACCTTGACTGACTGATTCAGCTTTTGGTTGTAAACTTTTACGGCTGCGTGTTGGGTATCTTTAATCGTGTTATCAATATCCACACCAATAATCATGGTTTTAATTGCCTCCATTATGCCTTGCATTTCCATTTTTTCCATATAAATGAAGGATATACACAAAAAAAGAGCCCCGTTATGCCGTGCTCCGTTTGTTTTGAACCTGCTCTCAGCAGGTGGGTATCCTGCACCCATGTCCGAAGGTCCGCCTGAAAGCGGCTTCCTCTCGCAATGGGTGACGCAGATTCCCTTTGTTCGGGTGTTGGCTCAAAACATCCCGGCGGACACGTACATCGCAGGACTCGTTTTGTTATTATTTTAACAGACTTTTAGAGATTTATCAAGTTTCAGACCTTTACCCTGGACTTGATCTCAATATGAAGTTCGTCCAGTTGTTTCTTTTCTACCGGTGATGGTGCATTGGTCAACAGGCAGGTGGCATTTGCTGTTTTCGGGAACGCGATGCACTCCCGCAGGTTGTTCCGTTTGGCCAGCAACATGACAATCCGGTCAAATCCGAAAGCAATTCCGCCATGCGGCGGTGCCCCGTATTCAAAAGCTTCCAGCAAAAAGCCAAACTTCTCTTTGGCCTCTTCGGGAGAAATACCCAGTGCCTGAAACATTTTCTCCTGGATTTCCCGACGGTAAATCCGCTGGCTCCCGCCTCCAATCTCATACCCGTTCAGCACCATATCATAAGCTTTGGCCCGTACTTTTCCAGGCTCTTTCTCCAGCAAGGGTATATCCTCCTCCACTGGCATTGTAAACGGGTGATGCATGGCATAGTACCGCTTATCTTCCTCGGAGTATTCAAGCAGCGGGAAATCGGTTATCCAGGCAAAACAATAGGCATTTTCATCAATAAGGCCAAGTTTCTGTCCCAATTGCAATCTTAACTGCCCCAGCACCTGGGCCGCTGTATCCGGTCGATCGGCAACAAAGAAAAGCAAATCTCCGGACCTGGCACCGGTTGTTTCCCGAATAGCTGCAATTTCCTCAGCAGACAGGAATTTGGCGACAGAACCTTTGACGCCATCTTCCCTGAAGGCCAGCCATGCCAGTCCCTTGGCTCCCAATTCCTGGGCTGTCTTGTTCCAACCGTCAATCTCCTTGCGGCTCCAGCCGGCACAGCCTTCTGCCCTGATTGCTTTCACTGTTCCGCCATTTTGGATGGTACTTGCAAACACTTTGAAAGAGGTATTTTCCAGTACAGAAGACAGATCCCTGATTTCCATGCCAAAGCGCAGATCCGGCTTATCCGAGCCATAGCGTTCCATCGCTTCCTGATAGGTCAGGCGCGGAAACGGAACCGGCACCTCTACGCCAATCGTCTCTTTAAAAACAGCAACCATCATCTGCTCCATAAGTGCCTGGAATGTTTCTGCCGGCAGAAATGAAGCTTCAATATCAATTTGCGTAAATTCCGGCTGGCGATCGGCACGCAGGTCTTCATCCCGGAAACAGCGCGCAAACTGGAAATAACGTTCCATGCCGGCAACCATGAACAGCTGCTTAAACAGCTGTGGAGACTGGGGAAGAGCATAAAATTCCCCTTCATGTACCCGACTCGGCACCAGATAATCGCGTGCCCCTTCCGGCGTGCTTTTTGTCAACATCGGCGTTTCCAATTCCATAAAACCATGTTGATCCAGAAAGCGGCGAACCGCTTGCATCGCTTTATGCCGAATTCGTAAAGTTTCCAGCATTTTCGGGCGACGCAAGTCGAGATAGCGGTATTTCAACCGGACCGATTCATCGACCTCTTCACGGTCGCTGATCATAAAAGGAGGGGTTTTGGCCGGATTGAACACATGGATTGCTTTTCCGTAAACTTCAATTTCACCCGTTTTCAATTTGGGGTTTACATTTTCGGGAGCACGCTCAACAACGGTCCCCTCCACCGCCAGAACATACTCGCTTCGCACCTGCTCGGCAACAGCCGCGGCTTCCGGGGAAATCTCCGGATTAAACACTACTTGCACCAGTCCGGACCGGTCACGCAAGTCGATAAAAATCAATCCTCCCAAATCGCGCCGTTTTTGCACCCACCCATTCAGAATGATCGTTTTTCCAGCCAACTCTTTCGTGCATTGGGAAGCATAATGTGTACGATAAACCTTTTCCAATCCTAACCCCTCCTGCAGTTTTCCCTGATGTATGAAATAAACTGATCCAGATCAATTGTTTCCTGTTCTCCGGTTACCTGGTTCTTGACATTGATTTTGCCCTGCTCCAGTTCATTGTCGCCCAAAATGGCTACAAATCTGGCTCCGTTCCGGTCGGCCTGCTTGAACTGGGCCTTCATTTTCCGGTTCAGATAATCCCGGTCCGCAGTTATTCCGGCTTGTCTCAGTGCTTCCAGCCATTTCACGCCGGCTGCTTTCGCCGTTTCACCCAGCGTGATCAGGTAACAGTCGAGCCCTGTTGACACCGGAATCTCCACCTTTTGCTGTTCAAGGGCCAGCAGTACCCGTTCCATACCGATTCCAAAACCAAAGCCGGGCATATCCGGTCCGCCAAATTCTTCAACCAGCCGGTTATAGCGACCGCCTCCGCCTATGGAACCGGCCTGTGCTCCCGGTACATCCACCGTATATTCAAACGCGGTATGTGTATAATAATCCAGCCCCCGTACCAGTCGATCATTTACGACATAGGGCATTTCCAGCAAATCCAGGTATTCTTTTACCTTGCTGAAGTGTTGCTCCGCTGCTTCACTCAGATAATCCAGAATAGAAGGCGCTCCCTCGGCGATTTCCTTTGTTTTGGGATCTTTGCTGTCCAGAATGCGAAGCGGGTTTTTATACAGGCGTTCCTGCGCTTCCCTGGACAATTGTTCCTTGTGCGGCTCAAAGTAGTCAATCAGCTTTTGCCGGTATCTGGCACGTGTTTCCGGATCTCCGACAGTGTTGAGCTCCACGCGTACCTTTTTCAGGCCCAACGCTCTGAAATAGTGGATACCAAGCGCGATCACCTCAGCATCCAGTGCGGGATCGTCGCTGCCAAACACTTCTGTGCCAAACTGGTGAAACTGGCGCCTTCTGCCCGCCTGCGGATTTTCATAACGAAACATCGGCCCCATATAATACCATTTGGTCGGCTGCGGTTCGGCAAAAATCTTTTTCTCCACAAAGGAGCGGACAACGCCGGCAGTTCCTTCGGGCCTCAGGGATAGCAGGCGTTCTCCGCGATCCTGAAATGTATACATTTCTTTTTCTACAATATCAGTTGCTTCGCCTACGCCCCGCTGAAAAAGTTCCGTATGTTCAAACAATGGAGTACGAATCTCCTTGAATCCGTAAAGACGGCAGATTTTTCGCGCTGTCTCTTCAATCCACTGCCATTTTCCGGACTCTTCCGGAAGAATGTCGTCCGTTCCGCGTGGAATGGAATATTTCTGTACTGATTGATATTTCATGGAATATTAACCTCCTGTTTAATCAGCCATACACCGATACTGCCGAAATTAAAAAATCTCCCGCCACTGACCTTTTGTCAGGGACGAGAGATTGGTTTAACGATTCCCGTGGTGCCACCCCGATTGAAAACGATACGTTTTCCGCTCGGTCCCGTTATCGCCGGGATGACGTCCAAGTCTACTGGCCAGATACTGACGTTCGGTTGGATCCTCCAGGTGTCTTTCATTGCCTCGTCACACAGGGTCCTTCCAGCCTGAGGGAACCCCTCTCTGTCTGCTCGTTTGGCAACTACTTTTCCCTTCATCGTGCAAATATTGATTTCCGAAGGATTTGATTAATAATTTTAATGATGCAACCTGTGTTTGTCAAGGAAAAAAATTATTTTTTTATTTTGAGTATGATATAGTGGTCTTGATCGCACAATTATTTCATGTTATTACAGGAGTGATTCATATGAGACTGTTTGTGATCCTGGGGAGCATCAATATGGCCATCGCCATCTCCATGGGTGCCTTTGGTGCGCACGGACTGGCAGATCAGGTGACGGAAAAGATGTTGGCAACCTGGAACACCGGGGCTGAATATCACCTGATTCACGCCTTGGGATTGATCGCAGTCGGCCTGTTGCTCAGCAAGAGATCCGATGCCGCCGACACTCTCCTGAAGACTGGCGGATGGCTCCTGTTTGCGGGGATTGTACTGTTCTCAGGCAGTTTGTATATACTTGTACTGACCGGTATCCGTAATCTGGGAATAATCACCCCGTTTGGCGGCACCAGTTTTGTCATTGGCTGGCTCATCATCGCCCTTGCAGCAAGCAAAAAAGCGATTCATTAAACCGGATTGTACAGGTATGCCTCTCCTTTTTTATTATTCGTAATCATCCGTCTGAATTGCATATTAAAAAAAGTAAAACAAAAACCTTGGTTCTGTTCTGTACAGTACCAAGGTTTTTGTTTTAAGCCAGATTCATCTTGCTGGAGAAAAACATTGGCAAACGATTTTCAGGCTTCGTTCTGTCTTCGTCTTGACTTCACATAAAAATTCTCCTGCAAATTACATCGCCGCACAGATCAGCGGTACACCCGAATATAGGAAATCTGGTCATTCCAGCCATCACCAACATAGGCAATATCCAGTCCGGGGCCGTAGGTTTTGCAAGGCTCGCCCCCGTTTTTGTGGAAACAAACCTGTGTTCCCGAACTTTTTCTGGCTGTTTTCAAAGAGGAAACCTCGTCATTGTAACGGCTGGTATTGAAGTTCGTGTAATAACCTACCGGAGTCGTATATTTCCAGCCTCCAAAATTGGCATGCTCAAATGACTCTGTCGCATAATCCGAAGCCTGGGCCCGGATTCCGTCCGTTTCCCGGGACCATTTCTCCCTGAACTTTTTTTCAGCGGCCAGGTATTCAGCCTTGCTCTTGTAATAATAGGTTTCCCCATCGGTATCCACAATCTGCCAGGGAAACTTGCCCAACTCCGTTCCGGTTTCCTGTACCACGGTTTTGGCCGCCGTAACCGGAACGGCACCAAAAATAGCCGAAAATGCAAACGCCACGGCAAGAAAAAGTGAAGCCTTTCCCATCATGCCTCTCCTTCCCGAAAATGTTTGGGTTTTTACTGACTTGCACAATCTGCCTTTTTCCTTTATTTTGTTACGTCATTTATTTTATCATTTTTCGTAATTTTCGCAATATTTATTTTGGTTTTTTCAGCTTGTATAACTTGACGGTGAAGAGCCATTAAGCAGGAATTCCGCTACTAACAACGGCCAGAATTCAAACCAGCTTACAGTACACATGAAAAGCCTTGACAAGAGGGACAGGAGATCCTTCACGCCCGGAAACCTGGATATGCTTGCAATGTTATTGCCGTGAGACGGTGGTTGCTCTGAGTCCATAAGATCAACAAGCTTCAATTCCTTACAGGTATGATTCAACCTCAAAAAGTGCCCCTGGAAAATCCTGAAACAAACCGTCAAAAATTTCTGTTCATGAATTTACTGTTACAGGAAAACTTGAAAATCCGGTCCTCATGCTGTTTTTTCATTCATCACCAGTATATTCAGTGTCGTCGTTCCCCCCGGGGTTAATGCTCTACTGGGGGTCGACGACATCTTTGACAAACATAAACAATCTGTTTCATGCTTTATTCCCTGCTGTCCAGAATCAGGGTGACAGGGCCGTCGTTGGTAAAGGATACCTGCATCATGGCGCCAAACACACCTGTTTCCACAGGGACATTGTAACTTTTCAGGATTTCATTGAACTGATTGTACAATGGTTCGGCCAGTTCGGGCCTGGCGGAACGCATGAAGTTGGGGCGTCTTCCTTTGCGGCAATCCCCGTACAGGGTGAACTGGGAAACAGACAGGATGCCGCCGCCGACATCAAGCAGGGAACGGTTCATTTTCCCGTTTTCATCTTCAAAAATGCGCAGGTTGACCGCTTTCCCTGCCAAATAGCGCAAGTCTTCTTCTGTATCCCCATCGGTAAAGGCCACCAGAAGCAGGAGCCCGTGGTCAATGGCTCCCGTTACTTTTCCTTCTGCCGTGACACTGGCATCTTTTACACGTTGCAAGACCATTCTCATTTTCTATCATCCTTACTGCATGATTCGCTGAACACTGTAGACATCGTGCACGCGTTTGAGTCGTTCGACAACGGATTTCAAATGCTTGATATTTTGAATGCCTACACGGACATGGATTGAAGCTATCCCGCGCTTGTCTCCCTTGGCACTGACCGCAGACAGGATGGTTTTGGAATCATTGATTGTCTGCAATACCTCATTCAGGAGGCCCGGGCGGTCAAATCCGGTCACTTCCAGGTCAACCATATATGTCTGGGCAGTCTGGCTGTCCCATTCCACATCAATCCGCCGCTCATCCGGCACGTTCCCCAGATTGGGACAATCCGTCCGGTGTACGGTGATCCCCCGTCCCTGGGTGACGTATCCGGCAATATCATCTCCGGGAACCGGATTGCAACAACGCGACAGGCGAATCAGGAGGTTGTCCACTCCTTTTACCCGGACTCCCTGATTTGCCTTGTAGTTGCTGCGCCTGACCGTTTTGACGTCAGGCAGTATAACCGGCTTCTCTTCTTTCAACCCGTCAGTCAGCCGATGAACCACCTGTGCTGAGGAAATGCCGCCATATCCCACAGCAGCAAACATATCATCAGCATCCTGGAAATTGAATTTGCCGGTCACTTCCTGGATCCGGTCGCTGGTCAATACTTCATTTACCTCAAAGTCATGTTTTTTCAAAAGGTTTTCAACCATTTCCCGCCCTTTGGCAATGCTTTCTTCCCGCTGCTGCTTTTTGAACCAGTTGCGAATTTTATTGCGGGCATGAGATGATTTTACAATCTTCAGCCAGTCCTGGCTCGGTCCGTAACTGTGCTTTGAAGTAAGAATCTCGACGATGTCGCCTGTATGCAGCTTGTAATCCAGGGGAACAATTTTTCCGTTTACCTTCGCCCCGATGCACATATTGCCAATATCGGTATGAATCCGGTAGGCAAAGTCAAGCGGAACCGAACCCATTGGCAACTCGATTACATCACCTTTGGGAGTGAAAACAAAGACAGAGTCGGAAAACCAGTCCATTTTCAGGCTTTCCACAAATTCCTGGGCATCGCGTGTCTCCTGTTGCAGTTCCATCATTTCCCGGAACCACTTCAATTTCTCCTCAAATTTGCTGTTTTCAACCGTTCCGCCCTCTTTATACGCCCAATGCGCAGCGATTCCGTATTCAGCCGTACGATGCATCTCCATAGTACGAATCTGAACCTCAATCGGTTCGCCTTTGGGTCCGATGACGGTTGTGTGCAGGGACTGGTACATATTCACTTTTGGCATGGCAATATAATCCTTGAACCGGCCGGGCATGGGCTTCCAGATCGTATGAATAATACCCAGGACTGCATAACAGTCGCGCACCGTTTCCACAATGACGCGAACGGCTATCAGATCATAAATTTCATTAAACTCCTTGTTTTGGGTGACCATCTTCCGGTAAATACTGTAAATATGCTTGGGACGGCCGGAGATATCCAATACATGGGCTCCCATTTCTTCAAGCCGTCCGGAAAGGGTAGAAATCACTTCATCAAGGTATTTTTCACGCTCTGCTCTTTTTTTCTTCATCAGATGAACGATGCGGTAATATTGGTGGGGATTCAGGTAGCGAAGCGAAATATCCTCCAACTCCCATTTAATCCTGGAGATTCCGAGACGGTGGGCAAGAGGGGCGAAAATCTCCAAAGTCTCTTTTGATATTTGCCGCTGTTTGTGTTCAGGCATATATTTCAACGTTCGCATATTATGAAGCCGGTCAGCCAGTTTGATCAGAATAACCCGGATATCCTGGGCCATAGCCACAAACATTTTCCGGTGGTTTTCCGCCTGATGCTCCTCATTGGATTTGAATTTCATCCGTTTGCGCAGTTTTGTCAAACCATCCACCAATTTACCGACTGTTGTTCCGAACTTCTCCTCTATCTTTTCCAGAGTAACGCTTGTATCTTCAACAACATCATGAAGCAGGGCTGCAATCAGTGTCGTTACGTCCATTTTGAGATCAGCCAGAATCCCTGCCACGGCGACAGGATGATTAATATACGGCTCGCCAGACTTTCGGGTCTGCCCTTCATGTGCCTCCCTGGCAAACTCATAGGCCTCTCTCAATCGCCTGATATCATTCTCGGATAAATACTCACCCGCTTTGGCCAGTAACTCTTCAATCGGCATACCTCTCACATCCGTACCTGAAAATAAATTTTCCTATTATTATCACTCAATCAGTAATGAAAGTAAAGGGATGAAAAAGAATAGCCGATTATCCTGCGCAAAAAACAAACCAACTGGTTAAAAAACCAATCGGTTTATTTCTCTTTGCGAAACCGGAACAGCTCGCCAATTCCTCCGGTCTGACTGCGAATATAGAGGCTGATTGCCGTCAGGATCACAGCAGCAATGGTAATCATGCCATAAGTCAGATAATTTTTGGTCACAAACATGAGAATGGGACCTACAATCACAAAACCGTAAAAAGTCCATTCCATACTGGAAAGGAGCAACCGGAAAACCCTTTGCATATAATCACGGAGTTCAAACCGAACCGGAGAAAACAGTTCACGAAACAACAAAACGATGAGTCCAACCATCCAAACAACTACAGCCACCAGAAAAACAACAGAAAAACCAGTGACAAATGATGAAAGTCCTTCCTGAAATGATTCCACGTTCTATTCTCTCCTTAAAAAAACTGAAAATAATATTTAACTTATAACATCATAATGCAAACTGATTCGACCTGCAATCGCAAAAGACCTTTTCTTTCCTCTTTATAACCTGTTTCGACATCCGTATAAAATTCCCTTGAAGTGACATTTTAAAATTATCCAATAAACTGGAGGTGAGCAAATGAAGAAAGAACAGAAAAAGCATCCTGACTCAGCAAAAGTTGGAAAGTCCCCCATTACAAATACCGATACAGAATTTTCCTCTGAAATTTTTGAGGACGATTCTGTCAATCAGGTGACAAAAGCCATTCAGGAATCTTACAGCCAAATCGGGCCGGAAGATACCCATATTGACAAATAACGGGAAAAGAGTCCCGTATCCGGCGGGACTCTTCAGACAGAAGAAAAAGAACAACAGGAAGATGTTTTCAGGACTCCGTTTTATCCCGCCTTGCCGGGAAACACTGTTTTCGCACTTCAATTCAAAAATAACCTTATTTTTTGATTGCACTTCCATGGGAAATAGAATACACTTTTCTATGAAACCAATCGGCTAGTTTCATCCATCTATCTGTTTCGTACAGGTTGGGCTAAATCCATCTTTATATTGTCTTCAACACATTTGCTCAAATCTTTTGCCAATTTTTACTCTTTCCTGCAATGAACGGAGGTTGCTTATGTTTAGAAGTACCAAAAGCACTCTGTACGAACGGCTTGGTGGAGAACAGGCAATCGCTGCTGTAATTACAGAATTTTACAACAGAATGATACAGGATGATCGGGTCAACCATCACTTTGTCGGTGTTAATATTGAAGCTTTGCGACGCAGCCAAATCACCTATTTTATGAGTTATGCCCTGGGTGGTTACCCGCAATATGAAGGAAGCACTTTGCGGAAAGCTCACGCTGGTTTAAATATCACATCAGAAGAGTATGAAATTGCAATCAAGCATTTAAATAGTGCCCTTCGAAAATTTAATGTCGGTTTAAGTGAAATTGCAAAAATTGAAGCCTTTTTACGCAGCGTAAAACCTCATATTATCAACAAGTAAAAGGGGAGTTTTGAAACTCCCCTCTTGTGTTTGCTCCATTCATCTGTATTGAATCCGTTTCAAGCTTTCAATTCAATATATGGATTCAGTCAATCTTCACAATCTTGAACTGAATGGTTCCGGACGGAGTGGATACATTGACGATTTCGCCCACCCTTTTGCCGATCAGTTCCTTGCCGATCGGGGACTCATTGGAAATTTTAAAAGAAGACGGATCAGACTCCGCGCTCCCGACAATGGTATAGGTTTCTTTATCACCATCCGGCTGTTCCTGGATGGTGACTTTTGAACCGACGTTGACCACGTTTTTATCCTGGTTCAGCCCATCAATTATTTTTGCATTGCGGATCATATTTTCCAGGGTAATAATGCGCGATTCTACAAATGCCTGCTCTTCCTTGGCCGCATCATATTCGGAGTTTTCACTGAGATCCCCCTGCGCAATGGCTTCCTTCAGACGTTGAGCCACTTCCTGACGCTTTTGTGTTCTCAGTTGTTCCAACTCCTGTTTTACTTTTTCCAGACCTTCCTGTGTTAAAAATACTTCTTTATTATTTTGCGACATATCAATTCTCCTCCTTATAAAAAAGCACAAGTATTTAAGATCAATGTCTTGTGCATTCAACATCTGTCTGATATATAGAGATGACTTGAAAACGGGCGAACTTCTAATCGTCAATATATATCACTCGGTCTTTTACCCGTGGAAAAGGCCAATATCCGGTGTAAGCGATTTCACTATCCAATTCAGGGTTACATCTCTTAAATTATGACACAATGCAAAAATTCAAGCTGAGGAATATATTAACACATTTGGCCTATTCCTCCAAGTAAGGATGACTACTTTTTTTTCGTGTTACAACTTTGTCGAAATTACAACTCCTTTACTGATGCCAGGCTTCCGGATTGACAATATGGGGAGGACGCTGCCCCCGGAAAAAATGGACCAGATTTTGCACTGCCAGGCTTGCCATCGCCTCTCTTGTTTCCAGAGTGGCACTTCCCAGGTGTGGTGCCAGCACCACATTTTCCATCTGTTTCAAGGCATCGGGTACCACGGGCTCTTTTTCATACACATCAAGTGCAGCCCCTGCAATCCATTTCTCCTGCAATGCCTGAACCAGAGCCTGTTCATCGATAAGCGGCCCCCTTGCCGTATTGATCAGACAGGCACTTTTCTTCATTTGTTTCAGCTGTTCCCGTCCCAGCAAATGGTGTGTCTTGCGGGTATACGGAGCATGCAAGGAAACAAAATCCGCTTCCTTCAACAAGGAGGGCAACAAACACCACTGGACACCCAGTTCCTGTTCCGTTTCCGGTGACAGGCGGGTGCGTGAGAAATAAAGGACTTTCATACGAAAGGCACGGGCCCGGAAGGCCACCGCCTGTCCAATATTTCCCATACCGATAATGCCGAGGGTTTTCCCGGTTACTTCTGAACCCAGCATAAATCCGGGCCCCCATCCCCCCCATTCCCCCCGGCGTACCAGTCGGTCTCCCTCAGATACCCGGCGAGCCACATCAAGCAGAAGAGCCCAGGTCAAGTCTGCGGTCGCATCGGTCAGAACTCCCGGCGTGTTTGTCACAATCTTGCCTGTTGCCGTAGCGGCCTCAACATCAATATGGTTGTATCCCACCCCGAAGTTGCTGATAATCTTCAAGTCAGGGCAGGCATGAATAACCTGCTGATCAACCCGGTCTGTCACTGTGCATAAAAGAGCATCCTTTTCCCGGGCAAACCGGATCAATTCTTCCTTTGTCAATGTACGGCCATATGGATTGATTTCAACTTCGGCATACTCCTGTAATACAGACAAGCTGGTTTTGCTTAAATTATCCGTGACAAAAACCCGCGGGTACAATCTCTTTCCTCCTATCATTTATTTAAAATGGCCATAACTACTTTTTACAATTGCTATAATATTCGACTAAAACGCTTCTTTCCCTGCAAATTTTTCTAAGTATCTTAGTTTATATTCCCATTTATTTCATATATTAAAACATGTTTTTATCTTTAAAATGCTGATTCATTTGCCAAGCGAATCTCCAATCCCATTTAATATGTGAAAAAAAGTAATGGTATAATATTATTAAAAAATTTCCAATTTATCCATGGGAGGTATGACATGAAACATGTTCTGGAGATGGACGCAACCACTCTGGTACGTGAATTGAAGCGGGGAACCCTCAATATTGACAAAGTTTTGTCTGTTTATCAAAAACAAATTCAAACTGTGAATCCTCATATTAATGCCGTCACGGAAACAAGATTTCAGAAAGCCCGCCTGGAAGCGCAACAAGTTAAGGAACAGGGCTTTCGCGGACGCCTGGCCGGGGTTTTGTTCAGTATCAAGGAGTCCTTTCATGCGGCTGGCATGGTAACATCCGGCGGCTTGACCCATCTCAAGTCCAATGTATTATCAGAAGATTCCGAAGTTGTTCGCCGCCTGAAAAAGGAAGGAGCAATTTTACTGGCCAAAACCAATACCCCTGCCCTCTGTTTTTGCCAGGAAACTGATAACGCTCTATACGGGCGAACCAATAATCCATGGAACTTGCGCCGCACCCCCGGCGGATCCAGCGGCGGAGAAGGAGCCCTGATCGCCGCAGGCGGTGCGGTGGTTGGGATCGGAGCAGATATAGGCGGATCGATCCGCTTTCCTGCCCATTTTAATGGCGTAATCGGATTTAAATCCGCTTCCCATCAGGTTCCGGCTGACGGTTTGTTCCCGGAGTTGATCCATCCCATGCAGCAAAGCATGCTGGGAATCGGTGCCCTTTCCAAATCGGTTGCCGATGCAAAACTGATCCATGAAATCCTGGCTGATTCTCCCCTGAACACCCAACCCGCAGGGAATTTTACAATATCCATTCCTGAGCTTTCTCCTCTTTCCCGGCTTGACTCACCCACAAAGCAGCTCTATGAGGAAATTTGCTCCTGGCTGGATTCAGACTTTCCAATTGAACGGGATGTCCCGCCGCTCTTCCCTGAAGCCGTGCAAATGTGGATGGGGATCATGATTTATGACGGTGCCCGCTCCATAATGGAGCAAACGGAAACCACCCTCATCGGAGGAATTCTGTGGGATTACCTCAAAGCAAAAACCGGATTCAAGGCCAAATACCATCCTTTTCTCACGTGGTCGCTGCTTGTTGCCCGCCTTTTCAAACCCTCCGCCAGGCAATGGGAACACTTGCTTCTTCACTGGAAAAAAGCCAAAATGAAAGTACATGATTTTCTATACCAACGTATTTTAATTTTGCCCGTTTACCATACAGCCGCATTGCCACACGGACACCTGTACCGCGAGCTTTTTTCAGGCAGGCGGCATCTTTACAAAAATCTGCCTTTCATCGCTTACGCCAATACCTTTGGCCTGCCTGCCCTGACCGTTCCGGTTGGAGAAACCCCTGACGGCCTTCCGATCGCCTTTCAGCTTATTACCGCTCCGGGACAGGAAGAGGCATTATTTGAACTTGGATCTTGTCTGGAAAACCGATTTCGTGGTTATGTTCGCTGCAATTACTATGATAAATAAAAAGGAGTGGCTCGCTTATGAGGCCGATTCAAACAGGACTTATTGGTTTTGGATTTTCCGGATCCACTTTCCATACTCCCATTATCAAAACAATCAAGACCCTGGAAATTACAAAAGTTGTGTCTTCCCGACCGGAAAAGGTAAAACTGCATCTCCCCGAAGCCATTGTCTGTGAAAGCATTGACGAAATCTTAAAGGATCCGGGGATAGAACTAGTCATCATTACATCCCCCAATCAGACCCATTATTCTTACGCCCGGAAAGCTCTTGAAGCGGGAAAACATGTGGTTGTGGAAAAACCGTTTGTCCTCAACACCAAAGAAGCGGATGATCTGATCCGGTTAGCGGACAAAAACAGGCGGTTACTCAGTGTATATCAGAACCGTCGCTTCGACAGCGACTTCCTGACCCTGCAAAAATGCATCAGTCAAGGAATTTTGGGAAAGATTCATACTTATAAAGCCCATTATGACCGCTATCGTCCGCAGGTAAGGGAACGGTGGCGTGAAATGGATCTGCCAGGCTCCGGTTTGCTTTATGATCTTGGTTCCCATTTGATTGACCAGGCCCTGCTTTTGTTTGGCAAGCCCCAAACTGTTTATGCGGATCTGTTAAAACAGCGTCCAGGGGCCAAAGCGATTGATTATTTTCACCTGGTGCTCGGGTATGAGTCAGGTTTGCGAGTCATTCTGCAGGCCGGCTGCCTGGTCAAATCTCCCGGCCCCCGCTTTGAAGTGCACGGAAGCAAGGGAACCTTCGTAAAATATGGACTGGATCCCCAGGAAGAACAGTTAAAACAGGGACTTACCCCTGCAAGCCCCGGTTGGGGACAGGAAAATCCGGAGCAGTTTGCAAAAGTCCAGTTTGAAAAAGAGGGCTTGCAATTTTCCGCTACCATTTCATCCCTTGCCGGTTGCTATGAAAACTATTACCATCAGATTGCCGAGGCTATCAGGGCAGGCTGCAAACCGCCGGTAACTGCAGAAGAAGCCCGGGAAACAATCCGGGTGATTGAAGCAGCAATGACAAGCAGTGCGGAAGGACGCCTTGTCATTCTGTAAAACTGGCGCTTCGGCTGATTCCAATCGAAACGGAAAGAGGTTTGAAAATGGATACCCTGACGCACGGTTTATTTGGCCTGACAATTTATGGTGCACAAAACAAGGAAAAAATGACCCAAAACGAAAAGAGGGCACTTTTGTTTACAGCACTGGTGGCCAGTGAGATCCCGGATATTGATGTAGTTGCCAGTTTCACGGAAACAGGCCGGATAATGGAACAAATGTGGCATCGGGGCCTGACCCATTCCATTTTTCTTGTGCCGGTATGGGCCCTGTTCATCTATGGGATGTCCCGCTGGTTTTTCAGGGCAAAAGCCTGGCGCATTTTCTGGACAGCCCTGCTGTCGGTACTGATCCATATCACCAGCGATGCTTTCAATTCCTGGGGAACCGGGCTGCTGGAACCGTTCAGTTCAGTCCGTTTTACGGCCGGAACCATCCCCATTATCGATTTCGTCATTTGGGCTTTGTTCCTTGCCGGCCTGATCTGGTCAAAATTCTTCAGACACCAGCCGGCTCACCGCATCTTTAAAATTGTTGCACTGTGCATGTTTCTCCATTTTTTCGTTCAATCGGCACAAGGTCTGTGGCTGCAACACCAATTAAAACCGGCCTACGACCGGGTTGAGCTTTCCGCTTCGTTTGTCCCGTGGCATTTTGACCTGATCGGCAAAAAAGACAACAAGGTGGAAATTTCCAGCGTGTCGCTCTGGTCGGAACCAAAACCGAAAAAGACGCTTGTCTCCAGTGAGGAAAGCGATTTGACACCGTTATTTGCCAAAAATCCAAAAGCCAAAGTGCTTTACGAATGGTCGCCCTTTGTTGTTATTGTCGATAACTCCAGGCAGCTGGGGATATATGATCCCCGCTTTTACAGGAACGGAGAATCTTTTCTGGCTGAATATATCCACAAATAAAGGAGAAGCGGAGGATTTTCCCATGAAATATGTGGTATCCATGGAATGGCTGAAAGAACATCTGGATGACCCGGATGTTCTTATCTTTGATTGCCGTTTTACTCTGGGGCAACCGGATCTGGGATATACCCTGTACCAGCAGGAACACATTCCCGGTGCGCAATATATCGATGTTGAAAAAGACCTGTCCGATCTGCACAAAAAAACCGGAAGCCGCCATCCGTTGCCGGATCCGCAAAAATTGGCCGACCTGCTTGGCAGGCGGGGAGTAAATGAAAAGCGGATTGTCGTAGCCTATGATGACCAGTTTGGAGCAATGGCTGGGCGTTTCTGGTGGCTGCTGACTTATCTGGGCCATCCGCACGCCAGGGTGCTGAACGGAACCTTCCATGAATGGAAGGAAAAAGGATTTCCGGTAACGGACCAGATCATCCAGCCTGCCCCGTGTCTGTTTAAAACAGATCTTCAGAATCAATTGCTTGCTTCGATGGCTGAAGTTAAAAGCAAACTGGATGACCCCGGCACCCTCCTGATCGATTCGCGTGAAGAAAAAAGATATCTTGGCCTGGAGGAACCGATAGACCCGATAGCCGGCCACATCCCGGGTGCCAAAAATTATTTTTACCAGTCGGTATGGAGCCAGGGACGATGGAAAAACAGAAGTTCATTGCAAAAACACTTTCAAGCCCTGGATCCTTCCAGGGAAATCATTGTTTATTGCGGTTCCGGCATTACAGCAACCCCCAATTTTCTGGCATTGAAAGAAGCCGGCTTTCAGAAAGTGGAGCTGTATGCCGGCAGTTGGAGCGAATGGATCAGCGACAGGGACAACCCCGTCGAAACAGGAAGCAGCCAATAATTTCGGAAGCTAACTTCCGTTCCGACCGCTTTCTGATGCCTGAAAACAATTCAGAGCAGGAACAAGCTCCGGTTCTGTTTATCTGGCTATTTTGTCAACTTGCGAATCCATTTCAAGCCGTTTTTCACATATGGGTAGCGAAGCGGCAGATCAAACCGGGTAGTTTGTTTTACCACGCTTTTTTGATGGGAGAAACAGTCAAAGCTGTATTTGCCGTGATATTTCCCGATTCCGCTTGTTCCTGTTCCCCCAAACGGCAAATAGGAAGATCCCGTGTGAATCAGGGTATCGTTGACGCATCCCCCGCCATATGGTAATGAGGTAATCACTTTTTCTTCTGTTTCCCTGTTTTCTGTAAAGATATAGAGAGCCAGCGGCTTGGGCTTTTCGCGGAGCGTGGAGATAACATCATCCAGGCGGGTATAGGTGAGTACAGGCAATACCGGTCCGAAAATTTCTTCCTGCATAACAGGATCTTCCCAGGTCACCTTATCAATGACCGTTGGTTCAATTTTCAATGTATAATGATCGCTTTCCCCGCCAAACACAATATGGGATGTTTTTAAATAGGATTTCAAACGGGAGAAATGCTTCCAGGAGATGATCCGGGTGTAATCGGGGTTGGCTAGCGGATTGTCGCCATAAAAACGTTCTACTTCCCGCTTCATCCGCCGCAGGAGTTGGTCCTTCATCTTTTCGTGGACATATATATAATCCGGGGCCACACAAGTCTGACCGGCATTGATGAATTTCCCCCACACAATGCGCCTGGCGGCCAGTTTCAGATTGGCATCTTCCGTAACAATGACCGGACTTTTTCCTCCCAGTTCCAGCGTAACGGGGGTCAAGGTCCGGGCTGCCTTTTCCATAACCGCCTTGCCCGCCGCGACACTGCCTGTAAAAAAGATATGGTCAAAAGGTTGCTCCAGCAAGGCTTTTCCCGTTTCCATATCCCCTTCTGCCACGGCCACATATTCCGGATCAAAAATATCTTCAATCATGCGTCTCAGGGCTTTTGCCGTGTAAAAGGTATGTTCTGACGGTTTGATGACTACACAGTTCCCGGCAGCAATCGCTCCGACCAGCGGATTGACCAGCAATAAAACGGGATAATTCCAGGGACCGATAATCAGATTGACCCCTACCGGTTCCGGATAGACAAAACTTTGCGCCCCGAACAGAAGCAAGGGGGTTTTGACTTTCCGGGGCCTTGACCACTTTTCAACATTTTTTCTCATTACCTTGATTTCTTCTTTGAGCACCAGAATTTCCATGACGTATGCTTCATACTCCGATTTGTTCAAATCTTTTTTCAGCGCTGCCAGCAAATCCGGTTCAAATCGTTCAATCGTTTTTGCCAACTTTTCCAGATTTTTCAACCGAAAGGAAATCTCTTTTGTTTTCCCCGTATAAAAGAACTTTTTTTGCTTTTCCACCAATCGTGCAAGGTTCGATT
>JBAVDL010000096.1:0-4194 GCA_049587175.1 Thermoactinomyces sp. | reverse complement strand
ATCTATGTATACTCTATACTATGTCAATAGGAATTTGATGGAAAGGCATTTTTATTACTTATCATAAAAAAATCATATTCGCAAAACCTGTCATTACCCGAATGCATCTAAGTTAATTCCTCCTTCTAATTGATTTTATGTCTTAGTAATTGCCTTATTCAAAATACCTCCACACAGTACCCAACAACACCCTTAAAAATAACAACCTGTGATCAAAGATTTGATCACAGGTCAAAATCTTTTTATCCATTTGAAATGGTAAATACATTTTTTCTGTGAAGTTCCTATACGTCAACTCCAGCAAATTTGGCTTTATAAGCATTTAAATCCTCTTCTTTAACACGATTAAACAAAAGGGCTGGTACCTCAAACAAGTGATTTGCTTTTATATACTCCAGATCAACTGAATCCAAAAAAGGAATATTGTAATCTTTTGGTTCCAAATTTAATGCTTTGAACACTTTTTCTGTTGTCTGTGGAATAACTGGAGTTGCAGCAATAGAAAAGATTCGGATGAGATTGATGGCTGTCCGTAATACCATCGCGGCTTCAGTTTGATCTTGATGTATCAAACTCCAGGGTGCTCTTTCATCCAAATACAAGTTTCCTTTTGCCAAAGCTCTTTTAAAGAGGCAATAGCTTTTCTGAACTCTTGCTTCCGCATGGCATTACAATACTCAGCCATAATCCGGGAACATGCCTCTTGCAGTTGTTTCTCTCTGTGACCTAACTCTCCACCTTCAGGAACTGCTTTTCCAAACTTGGAAGCCGTTAGTTTTAAAGTACGGTTGACGATATTTCCAAACGTACCTACCAGGATCTTTGTTCACTACACTTGCAAATCAAACTCATATCATAATTGTCTCCCAGGACAAACACACGATCTTTTGGAATTTGAATTGGGCCAAAATCGTCTATTTTTGCTTGAATATAAGGTTCTTTCAGCTTTTTGCCATTTATCCATATTTGATTCTGTTTCATCTCAATAATATCTCCAGGTAATCCGATCACTCTTTTCATATAATGTTTATTCTCTGCCTGATAGCCCACCAAACCAAGCTCACCATGAGTTTGCACGACATAATCGCGATTTTCATGACCATAATAAAACAAGATGATCTCTCCCCTTTGCGGAAATTTACTTTCCTGATACTTGATCATCACCAAATCCCCATCGCGTAAGCTCGGTTCCATACTATTTCCATACACACGATAAAAGCCATAGTTTTGAAAAAGGACAAATCCCGATAAAATCATCAGGACTAAAAAGACAGACATCCAAATAATCATTCTTTTCCCCAAATTGACTCCCCTCCAACAAAGCCCCCACTATAAAAAATATAGTGGGGGGGTAAATCAATCAACATCCTCATCATCAATGTAGATGTAATAATTTTCTTCAGCATCTAACTTTCGCAAAAACTGTTCCAATGAATCTGCGACCTTAAGACCTGTATAGACGACTGGATGATTTCCATCATTCGTTTTCTGGCTTAAATCCAAGAAAATATAGATATCATCTCCAACTTCAAAAAAGGGAAACAAATGTGGATCTTCCGCTATTTCATCCACTAGATAGTAATCTTCATAAATATATTCTCCTAATATCAGGTCTGCCACTGAATGTGGATCCATGATCCGATTAGTAAAACTATCATGGTTGATACACATAAAGCCGTATCCAATCTGCTGATAAAATTCCCTTAACTCTTTTGGAAACTTTTGATTTAGCCTTTTTTCCGCTTCTTCAATTTCACGTTCATCAAGAGGATAAAATATATGCTTTTGTTCTGGTGGCGCTTTAACATGTTCTGATGGTAGAACATATTTTTTCAAAAAGGAAAAGTCGCTCATTTCCCTGTACGCCTCCTCTTAACTTTTAACCATACAATCTATTTTACCTTCTCGGGAAGATTTCCTTTCCTGGCGCTCCGGATCGATGAATTCCCCCTTGATGTTGATCAGGATAACGCGCTGGATGGATATTCCACCATTCATCCGGACCATTGTAGATATTTTCGATAATATGATGTGCATCATATTTCTGTCCTACTCTCTTATACAATTTACCAGTTCTAGTATAATAAGGTTCAGTATGTCTGGGCCACCTTTGTCCTGTTTCCCTTTCCCATTCCTCAATTAATTCATCTCTCATGTTATCAAATCTTGCTCTTTTTCTAGTAGCTTCCCGCTTTGATAATTTAGTGTAAGTATTATTATTCATATGTTCCATGATTAGTTGTTTTTGCCTTTCCCCAATTTTCACTCCTGTCTGTTGCTCAATATCAGATAAATAATTATCTAATTGTTGCTTGGAAATTGTTTGTCTATTGCCATTTGTCAAGACTGTGCAGGTAAATATCCCCGTGGTGCATGCTTTACCTACCAGGCCTATTTTCTCTCCAAGTTTTACAGCAGATGGCGCCGCATGAAATGTTCCGACCAAAAAAGCTCCCGTTAATGCAGAAATTATGGCCTTTTTCCAATCGAATTTCTTTCCATGCAAAAGATCATCAGCAATACTGGTGCCTGCACCTTCGACCGATCCGACAAACCCGGTTTTAGTAAAGATTTGTTGCATCGGTTTGGGCAGTTTGCCAATAAGCTTGCTCCCGCCTCTTGCCAAGGAACCCAACACCTTGGAGTTTGCTGCGCTTGATATCATTTTTTTGCCAAAACCACTAGCCACAGCACGAGATGCCCCACTGGCGATCCCTCCGCCAATCAATCCAAGGAGTCCGCCAATAGCTGCTTCCAAAAAGACAGTCTTGTCAAATTTCCATCCATTAAATCCGGCACCGATGAGAAGAGACAGGGCCATCCCTGTCAGAACCGCAATCCCAAGCGGGGGAGCAAAAAAGCATAGTGCGATGCCCAGAATCAAGACACCTGCAAATGCAATGTACTCTTTAAACTTTATAATCCAATCCCAAGTGGCAGCGAGAGTTTCGACGAAAACTTCAGTGATTTTCGATAATACGCCTGTCAGCCACTCCCAAAAAGAAGACGCCTTTTCTGTTGTCCATTCCTTTACATCTGTAAGCTTGTCTTTCGTCCAATCCCATGCTTCCGTAAACGGCTTCGTAACGGAATCCCAGAAACCTTTTTCTTCCTTTACAGAGGGAGTGTTGGCTGTCTGTTCCTGTTGTGGGGATGGGGCTTGTTCAAATTCATTAAACTCTTCATTGACCTCGGGAACATCAAAAGTGCCACCAGCAACCACTTCATCGCAACCACCTAAAATTCCCGCACCAATCAATGCGGTGAAGAGAAAAATCGCAATCCACCGACGAACTGATTTCACTCTAGAAAAAAAAAGTCTTTCAAACACCTTTCACCCTTTGGGATTAATCTATGTATACTCTATACTATGTCAATAGGAATTTGATGGAAAGGCATTTTTATTACTTATCATAAAAAATCATATAATCATAAAGTAGCACTCTGAGAATTTTACTTATTACTTGCTAATCCCGATGTCACTTCACCTTCATGGTAAAATTATATAACAAATCGATGCGAGCCCAAGTTGTTATTGGAAACATTGATTCAAATTTCTCTACCACTTCCTTACTTTTTTGCGATGACAAAATCTCACAATTATCTAAAGCCTCAATACATTTTTTGAGTAAAGTCATAAATTGCCTCTGTCTGTTTAATCAAACTGATTTAGAACAAAGTTTATTCTATCCACCCTAATTCGAACAAATTTACCGACCAGATTTGGATTCATATAATTCTTCATCTTCAAAGATAAGCTCAGAATCTATTCGACCATCCCCCAACAATTGACCATAGATATAATATGCAAATGTATCACCGATTCGTTATATCCTTTTTAAATCATAATTTATTTGTATAATTTCTAAATCATCTAATACGTTTAAACTGATCTCAGTATTGTATTTTTTACCTGTTTCTACGTTTGCATATACATTCATAAAACTTGTTAACATTATTTCATTAACAAGAACTGTAACTTCTTCTACAGCTTGTCGACAAAGTGAGAAAAAGCGATTTTTAGAAGAGGAGTGACTCGGAGCCGCTGCAAAGTGAAAGCATTTCCTTCCAGGAAAAACGGGCGAAACTGTTTGAGCGCAAGCGAGTTTTGCAGCCCGCCTGGAAGGGAATGCTGAGCATTATGACTGCTTCTTTGCAAGGCGGAGACGGAACGGAGTCCTAAAAATCGTCTTC
>JBAVDL010000095.1:0-2968 GCA_049587175.1 Thermoactinomyces sp. | reverse complement strand
GAGAAGAACAGAAGGAACAAAAGAAGCTGTATGAAATTTATCTGAAAGCAATTCGCGGACAAGTAAAGCAACAGTTGTCCCGGGTTCGATTTGCCGACCAACCCAAACATTGATTGTTTGTTTCGATTATATTGTAACCCGTGCATTTTTATAAATAAACTCCTGTACCGTGCCCGGGGTTTATTTGAATTGTCCTGTCCAATATTTCAAGAATATTTATCTGTGAACAAAAACAGGAGGAAAACAAATGAACAAATGGCTTGGTCCCTTTTTTCTGGGTGCGGCTGCCACAATCTGGGGAGGTATGTATATTGTCAGCAAAATAGTCCTGGAGACGGTTCCTCCCTGGGTTTTGTTGGAAATGCGCTTTGTTATCGGCCTGGTTGTTTTGGGGGGCTGGGCCTGGTATGCAAACGAGTGGAAAATCGCCTTTCGAGATTTGAAAGCAATGGCTTTAATCGGGCTAATTGGCTACACGGGTTCGATTGGATTTCAGTTTGTGGGTACCCATCTGTCCGGAGCTTCCCTGGGGGCGTTAATTACTTCTGCTTCACCTGCGCTGATCTCCCTGTTTGCCTGGAAACTCCTGCGGGAAAAACCGGATATGAAAGAGGTTTCTTCGCTTGTTATTGCAACATTGGGTGTTATGATTGTAATTGGTTTGCCGTCAGAGGCCGGCTCTGCCTCATTTATGGGCAATATCATTCTTTTTGGCGCAGCGGTTACATGGGCCCTGTATACTGTTTTAAGCCGGATTCAAACATTGAAATATTCTTCGCTAACAGTTACTTTTTGGGCCAACCTGTTTGGAGTGATCTTTACTTTCCCCATCTCCTGGCAGGAGTGGCGGTCCAAACAGGTCGAATGGCCGGTTGATGCAGAAATCTGGCTGGGAATATTTTATCTTGGCGTGATCTCTACAGCCCTTGCTTTTTACTTTTGGAATAAAGGTTTTGAATATATTGACGCTTCCGTCGGCTCTTTGTTTTTCTTCTTCCAGCCTGTTGTCGGAACATTGCTCGGTGCATGGCTGCTAAATGAGTATCTGGCCTGGAATTTCTATATCGGTGCATTATTGATCGCAGTCGGCGTGATTTTGTCACAATCCCGAAAAATACAAAAGCCTCCGTCAGTATCAGGCAGTCAAAATCATGAAATATAGTTGAACAAGCTTTTTGAAGAAATTTTCAATCTCTACTTGCAAATCATAAGTGATGTCTTTATACTGGAACATAATTAAAATCAAAAATAATATATTATGAAAACCTCATCATAACTGGCGGACGAGTGGTGAGGTAGAGGTTGCAGCTTTTATGAGTACTTCGCTCGAGGTGCAGAGAACACCAATGACACCGAGGAAAAGGAAAAGCTGCCGAAGTCTGCATGTTTCTCTGGGCCTGCAGGCTGGGTCCGTCTCCGAACAGGAACGGAACTGTCACGTTATTCTGTTCCGGGAATACGTGGTGCGCTATCTTTAGGAGAATGGTTATGGTGTGGTGAAAACATTTCCGTCTGTTGATGGTTCCTTTGCCTCTTGCCGCTGTCTCCTAATATCAGTTGATTAGGAGGTTTTTTTATATGCTTTTGCACCAGATGAAAATAAATGATCAAGGTCATTTGGAGATTGGAGACCTTGATACTGTCGAGTTGGCCAAACAATATGGTACCCCGTTATATGTCTACGATGAAATGAAGATCCGGCAAAATGCAAGGCGTTTCCTCCTTGCCTTTCAAAAAAGCGGCTGTTCCTTCCAGGTTGCTTATGCCAGCAAGGCATTCAGTTGTATAGCCATGGCAGAACTGGCCGAGGAGGAAAATCTGTCATTGGACGTTGTTTCGGGCGGGGAACTGTATACGGCCTTAAAAGCGGGATTTCCCCCGGAGCGTATCCATTTTCACGGCAATAACAAATCGGAACAGGAACTGCGAATGGCATTGGAAGCAAAAATCGGCTGCTTTGTGGCAGACAACTTTTTTGAACTTGAATTGCTGCATGACCTGGCCAAGGAATACCAGCAGAAAGTGAATATTTTGCTGCGGCTGACGCCCGGAATCGAGGCACACACCCATGAATACATTACAACCGGCCAGGATGATTCAAAATTCGGATTTAACGTAAATAACGGCCAGGCGTTGCTCGCTGTCAAAGAAACATTGAATAAACCTTTTTTTCATTTGTCAGGTGTGCACGTTCATATTGGTTCGCAAATTTTTGACGTCCATGGGTTTGTCCAGGCTGTCCGAATGGTCAGAAAACATCTGGATCATGTTTATGAAGAAACCGGCTATGAAATCGAAATATTAAATGTTGGCGGCGGATTTGGAATCCGGTACACAGAAGAAGACAATCCTGTATCAATTGAAAAATATATTCAAACCATTACCACTGAAGTAAACAATGAATGGAAAAAAAGAGGATTGAAAACTCCGGAAATCTGGGTAGAACCTGGACGAAGCCTGGTTGGAGATGCAGCTATCACCCTCTACCGGATCGGAGCGACGAAAAACATTCCGGGGATCCGGAAATACGTATCTGTTGACGGCGGAATGGCTGACAATATCCGGCCTGCCCTCTATCAGGCGAAGTATCATGCTGTACTGGCAAACCGGGCAAATGAAACCCCGGATGAACTGGTGGCGATTGCCGGAAAATGCTGTGAGTCTGGCGATATCCTTGTAAGGGAGGTCCGCTTGCCCAAGGTAAACAGCGGAGATTTGTTAGCCCTGTTTTCAACCGGTGCCTACGGCTACTCGATGGCCAGCAATTATAACCGGCTTCCCCGCCCGGCCGTTGTCTTTGTCAAAAACGGAAAATCACGTGTTGTGATTGAACGGGAAACCTATGAAGACTTGCTTAAAAAGGACCAGAGAAAACAGGTTTTTGCCTTTTGATTTGAGAAGAACACTGGCTGACCGGATCAGGCGGATTCTTTTTTTGTGAAAAAGGCCGCTTTCCTCTATATAGAGG
>JBAVDL010000094.1:0-13304 GCA_049587175.1 Thermoactinomyces sp. | reverse complement strand
CGATTGTTTCGGGATTGCCTTTTGCGCTGTTTGAAAAAAGAATTCGGGAATCAATTGTTGAACAAGCCGCAGACGTTTTGAAACCAGATGGGAAATTTATTGCATTCCAATATTCCCCGCAAATGAAAAAGTTGTTGCTGAATAAATTTTCCCGTGTTGATATTTCATTTGTCTCTTTAAACATCCCGCCGGCGTTTGTCTATGTCTGCCATAAGTAAGAAGGAGAGAAAAAATGTATGACTTGTTGCTTGACTATATCCGGGAGTATGGATATATCGCTTTGTTCCTGGCCTTGTGGTTGGGAATAGTCGGTATGCCGGTTTCTGATGAAGTTATTGTGATGACAGGCGGTGCGTTGACTGCACTGGGTATATTGAATCCGATTCCTGCATTTATCCTCACTTATCTGGGAGTTGTATCCGGACTGTCCATCGGATATCTCCTTGGCAATTATCTGGGAGCGCCTGTTCTTGAGCAAATTGTTAAAAACAGGACAAAAACAAAATACTATGTAGAGAAAGCCCGGGCGATGCTTGACAGGTTTGGCCACTTTGCCCTGATTATCAGTTGTTTTTTTCCAGTTATCCGCCACCTGATTCCTTATATTGTCGGAATTGGCCAAATGCCTTATTGTAGATATGCGTTATTTTCATGTTCCAGTGGATTTGTCTGGACTTTGATTTATTTTTGTGCAGGAAGACTGTTTGGAAAACACATTGAGCACATTGGTTTACTGGTTACAAAGTATGGCTCGTATCTTCCGGCTTTGCTGGTTCTGACCGTTTCAACCATATTTTTAACCCGTCTTCGAAAATCCGGTTCAAAAATGCAGGAGGAATCATGATGCAGCCAACCATTCTGGTAATTGATGATGATGTTCAGATACGAAATCTTGTTGAAATTTACCTGAAAAATGAAGGTTTCCGGGTTGTTAAAGCAGGAGACGGCCTGGAAGCTTTGGATATTCTTTCAAAAAATAAAGTCCATCTTATTATTCTGGATATCATGATGCCGAAGATGGACGGAATTGATGCCTGTCTGAGGATTCGGGAAGAGAGTGAAGTTCCTATTATCATGCTGTCAGCCAAAGTTGAAGATCTGCATAAAATTCACGGGCTTAGTGTGGGAGCCGATGATTACATCACCAAACCCTTTAATCCGCTGGAACTGGTTGCCAGAGTAAAATCCCAGCTCAGGCGGTACCTTCGATACAATCATTTATCCGATAATGCCAGCCGGATAGAAATCGGCAATTTGACAATCAATACGGCAACTCACCAGGTTTTTGTCAACAACAGGGAAGTCAAGCTTACTCCCAAGGAATTCGCGATTCTGGAACTTCTTGCCCGTCACCAGGGGATGGTTTTCAGCAACAGGAAAATATATGAGATGGTTTGGAAAGAACCAATGATGGAATCGGAGAATACGGTTATGGTTCATATACGCAATATCCGTGAAAAGATTGAAGAAAATCCGCGCAAACCGATCTATCTGAAAAATGTCTGGGGAGTGGGGTATAAAATAGAATGAAGCGAAAATTGCAAACCAGATTAAGCCTTCAACTTGTTTTTGCGATTGCTGTAAGTTATGTGACCACACTGGTCGCCCTTGGGATCTTTTCCCGGGTCATATATCGTTCCCCGCAGATGAGTGCTTTTTACAAGCCGGTTTCTGCTTTTTTATTTTTCATGGGTATTGTTTTTTTTATCATTATATTTTATCTTCTTATCTACAGAAAAATCAGCTACCTTAAATATATTTCCAGGCAAGTGACGCAAATTGCCAATAAAGGGTTTGGCACCACAATTGAAATCCGGGGAGATGATGAAATCGCAGAACTGTGCAGGAATATCAACAAGATGTCCATTGAACTCAAGAACAGATTTGACTATGAAAGAGATCTGGAAAAGAGCAGAAATGAACTGATTGCCGGCATATCCCATGATTTGCGAACACCGCTGACATCCATAAAAGGATATCTGCAATTGGTCAAGGACAAGAAATACCGGAATGCCGGCGAGTTGGAAACCTGTATTCACATTGCCTTTGACCGGATCCAGGTGCTTGAAGAACTGATTGATGATCTGTTTGAATATACAAGAATTCAGGGAAATGAAATTCAACTTCACAAAAAACGGTTGTGTCTGAATGATATGCTGCTTCAGTTCGTGATTGATTATGGACCGTTGTTTGAAAGAGAAAGTCTTTTGTTAGAAACAATGATTCCAAAAGAAAAATATGTTGTCCAAATAGACCCCGACAAATTTGTTCGAGTAATAGAAAATTTGTTGGGCAATGCCCTGAAATACAGCCTTAAGCCAAGCAGTGTCCGGGTGAGTCTTGTGCCCGAAAATCAGGGGGTAAGAATGACAATAGAAAACAAAGCACAGCCTATTGATGCTGAAAGCCTTTCCCGTTTGTTTGACCGCTTTTACCGGCTTGAAAAATCCAGGTCCAAAGAAACGGGCGGTACCGGTTTGGGACTTGCGATTGCAAAAAGGCTTGTTGAACTCCATGGAGGAAAAATCTGGGCCGACAGCGAGAAAGAAATGATCAGTTTTCATGTGTGGCTGCCTGTCGAATCGCAGGAATAAAACAGACAATACCGGGTTTTCTCCCATTTTCTGTTTGTTTTTTTGTGAAAAGATAAAATCAAAAGCAGGAAAATAACTGTCAGATCTAAAAGGACGGCAGTTATTTTTTTGTCTTGATAAATTCTTTATAAATACCAGTTAAATTAGGAAACGAAAAAAATTATCCATTTGTGAGAGAGTGATCCTATGTCAGATCTTATACTTGAGACGAGAAATTTGAAAAAATATTACGGGAAACAACTGGTTGTAAAGGATATTTCTCTCAAGGTGCCAAAAGGATCAGTATATGGACTGCTTGGGCCTAACGGAGCAGGCAAATCCACTATCCTGAAAATGCTTGTCGGTTTAATAAAACCCAGTGTAGGTGAAATTGCAGTTTTTGGTGAACCGTGGCAGCGAAAGCATCTTGAACGAATCGGTTCCCTGATTGAGACACCGGCCTTGTACGGGAATCTGACCGCATTCGAAAACCTCCTTGTTCATACCAGACTGATGGGAATTTCGAAAAATAGAATTGATGAAGTGCTTGAATTGGTAAATCTGAAAAATACGGGCAAAAAGCCGGTATCGCAATTTTCCTTGGGGATGAGACAGAGGATGGGAATTGCCATGGCCCTTTTGGGCAACCCTGAACTGCTGATTCTCGATGAACCTGCAAATGGACTGGATCCGGCAGGGATTCGGGAACTGAGGCGGTTGATAAGTTCATTTCCCGAAAAAGGAATGACGGTTATTCTTTCAAGCCATATTTTGTCTGAAGTCTCCCGAATTGCAGAGCATATCGGGATCATAAGCGATGGTTTGCTTAAATATCAGGGAAAGGTCAACCGGGATGAAAATCTTGAGAAGTTATTCCTTGAGGTTGTAAAGGAGAATGAGTGATGAATGTGATTCAGTCGGAACTTTTGAAATATAAAAGAACCTTTACGAGAAAACTGGTTTTGCTTGCCCCCATGGTGTTTGTAATCAATGCCCTTTTGCAGAAATTGTTCATGCCGGTTGATTATGCACGGTCATGGCAACTTTTGATTGCTCTGGTTTACAATTGGTGGCCGATCCTGTTTGTTCCGCTTGGCATTGCCTTATTGGCTGCGTTGGAAGCATCACAGGAGAAGAAGGCAGGAAATTACCGTTACCTTCGTACTGTAAATATTTCTCCTGCTCGTATCTGGTCAGGCAAAGTCATTGCAATGGCACTGCATACACTGGTTGCGACATTTTTTCTTATGGGGGCTATCGCTATCTCCGGGTTTATATCTGCTGACGGGCCGGTTCCATGGTTCAAGATTTTTACTGGCGGCCTTGTCATCTGGCTTGCCTCCCTGGCAATCATACCGATCCAGTTGTGGGTGGCATCCTGGAAAGGCACATTTTACAGCATGGCTGCGGGATTTGCGGGAATGATTGCAGGGGTTCTGGCCGCGCCAAAATCATACTGGGTATATGTACCATGGAGTTGGCCGACAAGACTGATGTGCCCGATTATCGGGGTACATCCTAACGGGACTTTACTGGAAGCCAATGATCCCCTGTGGGATGTTTCAACCATACCGGCAGGGATTATGCTCTCCATTCTTTTGGGAATTCTGATTACAGCCATTACAGCGGTCTGGTTTGACAGGAAAGAGGTAACATCATGAATCAGTTATCATCTGAATGGCTGAAAACAAAACGGACCCCCGTCAGATGGCTGGTATTCCTGTTTCCCGTTGTTTTTGCAGCACTTATGATCGGGTATTATTCGCTCAGATTTAACACGGCAGAAATTCAAGGTTCCATGTATCAGGCTTTTTTTGAAGTTTGGGCAGCATTGGCAATTCCATTGGGAGCCGGTTTGCTGTCTGGCATGAACATCCATCAGGAAGAATTGGCGGGAAGCTTTAACGGGTTTCTTGGCACCAAGTTGCCGCGGCATTACATGTATCTAGGGAAGCTGTTGTTCCTGTTTCTTCTGGCAACAGCCAGCACATTGCTGGCAGTATTGACTTTTATGGCCGGAGCGGAATTTATTCTGGGCATCAGGATGTCCTGGCCGATTTTCATTGCCGGAGCGATCATGGCAATTATCGGTATGGTCCCGTTACTTGTGTTGAATTTGTGGATCAGTTTTGGATGGGGAATGGGGGCATCTGTCGGAGTTGGCAGTTTTGGTCTAATGATAGCTGCATTGATGGCAACAAATCTCGGTGATCAGGTATGGCCATGGGTGCCATGGGCCTGGCCGGTCAGATTGTCCATGTTTCCCGGGGGTTATCTGTGGGCCGAAACCGGGGTGAAATATTCTGCACAGTTTATTTCTTCAGGTTTTGTTTCCGGTCAAATCATAAAAGGTCTTGTTTCCGCGATCCTGTTTTTTGTTGTTACGCTGTTTGGCAGTCTGGTGTGGTTTAAAAGGTGGGAAGGAAGAAAAGTATATGAGTAATATCCTTTTTTCATCAGGAGCAATAGAATGCGCAGAAGGAGGGTGATCTTTTAATGGGTAAAATTTTAATTATCGATGATGAAGAGGATCTTGTTGCTTTGGTAAAAGATTCACTGGAAAAAAAAGGCCATACCGTTCTGACAGCTTGTGACGGGGCGAAGGGGGCAGAATTGGCAAGACAGCAACCCGAACTGATTATCCTGGATATTATGATGCCGGGAATGGATGGATATGAGGTTTGCAGAAAAATACGGGATATCGTTTTATGCCCTATCATATTTCTAAGCGCAAAACAGTCTGAGGCTGACAAAATCAGGGGATTGGCTCTGGGCGGTGACGATTATCTGACCAAACCCTTCGGTTTAAAAGAGTTGCTGGCCAGAGTGGAGGCGCATTTAAGACGGGAGCAAAGAGCCATTTTCCTTAATAATGCTGGAAAAAGAGTTTTATTGCATTTTAAAAATCTTACTATTGATTTGAAGTCCCGCCGGATCTGCATTCATAACAAAGAAATCATGTTCACGAAACGTGAGTTTGAAATCGTCGAGTTTCTTTCGTTACATCCGGGACAGGTCTTTTCCAGGGAGCAGATTTATGAAAAGATATGGGGTTACGATGCGGAAGGAGATAGTTCCACGGTGACCGAACATGTGAAGAACATAAGAGCCAAGCTGGCTGAATTTGATCCTGATACCGAGTATATATCGACGGTATGGGGAATTGGCTACCGGTTTAACAGGATTATTCAATGACGTTCCTATGTGATTGGCAGGTGCTTAACCATGTTGGAAAAAAAGTCTCTCAAGACCCAATTTATCATCACTTTTGTTCTGGTTATCCTCCTCAGCATCATTGCTACTGTTGTCACGTATTTTGCAGGCTTCTCTCTTTTTTCCAAAATTGAATACAAAAGGGTATACCCTGCCAATTATCCCGAAAAAGTAATCCCGAATCTTGAAAATTATATCAGAAGAGAAGGTACACTCCTTTTAAACAGGAATAACAGGAATCTCCTTGAGCAAAAAATTCCTTCTGAAGTGATTTTATATCAGGTAGTGAATGAAAACGGAGAGATGATATACGGGACGGAGTCTCATAAACTGTTTGGCAGCAAAGAGGATTTGTATAACAAGGTAAATACGACGGTCAAAATGGACGGGAGATACGCAAGAATAATCCCGGTATTCAATTCCCGGGGAAAGGTCAGCGGAGCGGTTGCATTGTCTTATGCAATAACCCCTTATTATCCGGAAACATCCGATAAAATATGGTTTACATTTGTTTTTGCGCTCATTATCTTTTCTCCGTTTATTTATATTGTGGTCTTTACACTTGTTTTTTCGAGGATTCTTGCCAAAAATACAGGAAAACCGGTAAATATGCTGATTAATGCAATCAGAAAGGTAAAGGAGAAGGATCTGGATTTTGATTTGGATTACAGGGCTGAAAATGAACTTGGCAAACTTTGTGAAGCATTTGATGAAATGAAAAACGAGCTCCAAAAGTCCTTGATGTCACAGTGGAAAGCTGAGCAGGAAAGGCAGGAGTTTATTCAGGCTCTTGCCCATGATCTGAAAACGCCACTTTCCGTGATAAAGGGTTACACAGAATCACTTCTGGATAATGGTGCAGGCAATGCCGGGCAAACCGCAAAGTATTTACGGGTAATCAAGGAGAAAGCCGACCAGGCCAGTGAACTGATCAGGGAAATTTTGTACGCCATGGAGCTGGAAAGTTCTGGCGAGGATGTTCACGCTGTTTCGGTAGATATCCATTCATTTCTAATGGAGAAAAAAGAAAGTTACGAAATGATTTCCAGAGACAAGAAGATTGTATTTGATGTAGATGTCTGTTGCAAAAACCGGGAAAAAGCCATATTTCCGGTGGATATTGGCAAACTTGACCGCATACTTGATAATGTCATATTAAACAGCATTCGTTACACTCCGGAAAACGGGAGAATTCAAATCAATGCGGATATTGACCGCGACAGGATCCATTTTAAAATATGTGATACAGGAAAGGGATTTAGCAAAAAAGATCTGGCAAAGCTTTTCACCAAATTTTATAAGGGAGACGAAGCCCGTTCCCGTAAAAACGGCCATGTCGGGCTAGGCCTGTACATTGCCAAAAAACTGGTAGAAATGCATGGCGGCAGTATAGCTGCCTTTAATAACAACGATCGTGGTGCTTGTATTACATTTGATTTGCCTTTTATAAAAAATAATGACAACAGAAATTTGGGCGAAAGTATTGGAGACTCCTGATTACAGGGTCTTTTTGATATTGGACAAGTGATAATCACACTGGTTATTGCTTACGAAAATAGGCATAAATAATGTCTGTCATTCTCATCTCTGGTATTGGCCTGGCTTTTTATTGACAGGTATTGTTTTTTTCATAGTTCGAAAACCAATGATTTATGGCGGCAAGACTTGTTTTAATCAGCCCCGTCAGGGATAATTTCAACATCAAATTGTCTTCCTTAAACAGATAAATAACTGTCCTGCCAGCCTTTCAAGACTTGGTAAGCAGAACATTTCTCGGATTTGTTATTGACATATGTCATAAATAAGATATAATTAAGCTTGTAAATGACATATGTCATAAACATAAAGGAGAGATGGATCAAATGCCGGGAAAAGATGGAACAGGTCCAATAGGATTTGGTTCGAAAACGGGAAGAGGCTATGGACATTGTGAGCGGGCGGTTAAAATTGGCCACGGTAAAAGTTCGGGACGAAGAATGGGATTTGGCTGCAAACACGGATTTAGCCATCGTTTGGGGAGAAATTTTGAATGGGATATGTTTTCTCCTGAAACAAAAAAGAAACTTCTACAAAAACAAAAAGAGTTGTTTCAGATAAGGATTGGGGCGATCGACAAACAATTGGAAAATCTGTAGGAAGGAAACAGAAGTGACCAGGGAACCTCTGGTTGCTTCTGTTTTAAAAAGGGGATGGTTTATGATGCCAAGGCCAAGAAAATGGAGAAGAGTATGCAGTTTACCTGATGCCAATCAATTTGGGCCGCTCGATTTACCGGAAGGAAAAGATAATTTTATTCAGATGACAGTAGACGAGTATGAGACCATCCGGCTGATTGACCTGGAAGGGCTGACCCAGGCTGAATGTGCCAGCCGGATGGATATTGCGCGCACAACGGTTCAGGGAATTTATAATCATGCCAGAAAAAAACTGGCTGATGCATTGGTAAATGGAAAAGTACTCAGGATTGGAGGAGGGGAATACAAGTTTTGTGACGGGAAGGGAAAGTTTTGTCACAAAGGTGGTTGCCGCAGGCGAAAGCGAAACAGATGCCATAATCATGGGGAAAGCAAATAAATCTCTCCCTCTTAGGAAGAGGGGATTTTTTTTGCTATTATCAAGAAATGCTTGTACACATTTTCTGTTTTCAGGAAAAATTTTTAGTTCCAGGTTCAAAAAAGGATGTCGTACAAAAACAATTTATTTGATCGCTTGAAGCGGGAAAAAGTCGGAAAAGCTGTCTTCTGCTTCTTGTTTATTACAGAATCTTTGCGATTTATTTTTTGCAGTATTTACAGATCAGTTTATAAGGTGAGTTTTGCCAAAAATTCAAATCTCCTGGTTTGCCCTGGAGTCAGCTTGTTGACAAAGCGTGAGAAAGAGATTTTTAGAATCGAAGTGATGTCAATGCCGCTATAAAACAAATGCATTCCCTTTCAGGGGAAACCGGCAAAACTGATTGAGCGCAAGCGGGTGAAGAGACTGTCTGGAAGGGACTGCTGAGCATCATGACTGCTTTTTTACAAGACAGAGATGGAACGGAGTGCTAAAAATCACCTTCCACTATATGTTTTTCTACAATCTGTCTCCTGGTTGAATAAGGAGTTTTTTGGGGTTTCCTATTATATGTTTTTAATAAAATAAAAATTTATACATTTTTGACATTGCGATTCTATTGACGCTTTCAGGAAATCAGTTTATAGTATTATTTGACATATATTGATAATCATTCTCATATAGAGTCGGAGGCTTCGCTATGGTTCGCCTTTATACAAAGCATTTGCAAGTCGGATACGGGGATCGGGTCATTGTAAAGGATTTGTCGGTTGAAATTCCCGATAAAAAGATAACGATAATCATCGGGCCAAATGGCTGCGGCAAATCCACACTGCTGAAAGCCATGTCACGTATTATTCCGCATCAGTCAGGATCGATTCTGCTTGACGGGGTTCAAATTGCCCGGGAGGATACAAAAAGCCTCGCCCGGAAAATGGCGATTCTTCCCCAATCTCCAGAGAGTACGGCTGGCCTGACCGCAGGAGAGCTGGTTTCATATGGGCGCTTTCCTTATCAAAAAGGGTTTGGCAGATTGACAAAAGAGGATCTGAAAGTTATTGACTGGGCGATGGAGGTAACGGGAACAACGGATTACAAATATATGCCGGTAGACTCTTTGTCCGGTGGCCAGAGGCAGCGGGTCTGGATCGCTTTGGCGCTTGCCCAGGGAACCGAGATGATTTTTCTCGATGAACCGACTACGTATCTGGACCTGGCCCATCAACTGGAGGTTCTGGAGCTTTTGCAGAAGCTTAATCAGGAGCAGGGGCGAACGATTGTTATGGTGCTGCACGACCTGAACCAGGCGGCCCGTTTTGCGGATTTCCTTGTGGCGATGAAAGGCGGAAAAATCGTGAAGACCGGGATCAGCGAGGAAGTCATAAATCGTGAAGTACTTAAGGATGTTTTCCAGATTGATGCTGAAATTGGCTGGGATCCGCGAACAAATAAACCACTGTGCATCACATACAATCTGCTTAAAGGAGTAGAATGCCATGAAGAAATTGCTGCCATTCCTGCTTACGCTGGTACTTGTTCTTAGTGCCTGCGGGGGGCCAACCCCTGAAAAGGGTGAAACCGGCCAGAAGGAGACGATTACGTATCAATCAGAAAACGGCCCTGTAGAGGTGCCTGCCAATCCGCAAAGAGTTGTTGTGCTTGCATCATTTGCGGGAAATGTTCAGGCATTGGGGGTAAATATTGTCGGGGTAGATTCCTGGAGCAAGGAAAATCCCCGTTTCAAGGGATTGGAAGATGCAGAAGTTGTATCAGATGAGAATCTGGAGAAAATTATTGAACTGAATCCCGATCTGATTATTGGTCTTTCCAATACGAAAAATGTTGACAAATTAAAACAAATTGCTCCTACCATTACCTTTACTTACGGGAAAGTGGATTATCTGCAGCAGCATCTGGAAATCGGGAAACTTTTGAACAAAGAAGAAGAAGCCAGAAAATGGATTGACGAATTCAAGGCAGAAGCTGAAAAAACCGGAGAGCAAATCAGGGCGAAGATTGGCGAAGATGCAACTGTTTCGGTCATTGAGAATTTTGACAAGCAACTGTACGTTTTTGGCAACAACTGGGGGCGGGGAACGGAAATCCTGTATCAGGCAATGAAACTGAACATGCCTGAGAAAGTGAAGAAGATGGCACTCAAACAGGGTTACTATGCTATCTCGCCAGAGGTTTTGCCTGATTTTGCCGGAGATTACGTCATTTTCAGTAAAAATGCCAATGGGGACACATCGTTTCAGCAGACAGAAACCTATCAAAACATACCTGCTGTAAAAAACAACCGCATTTTTGAAGTAAATGCCAAAGAATTTTATTTCAACGATCCCATTACCCTGGAATATCAACTGGATTTCTTTAAAAAGGTATTTTTAAACCAATAAGAATGGAGGAGGAATTCTTTGCCTGGAATTCCTCCTCTGGCTGTTAGAGAGAAGAGAGATGTTTATGAGCAAAAGCAAAACTTCCCTTTTCCTGGGTTACAAATTTACCATTGGACTTTTCGTGCTTGTCAGTTGTTTTGTGGCAGCCATGGTTTTGGGTGCGGCTGAAACAAGCATCAAGGATGTCTGGCAGGCTCTTCTGTCCCGTGAAAAAACCGACACGGCTGTAATGATCAGGGAAATTCGCCTGCCGCGTGAAGTAGCAGCTATTTTTGTCGGAGCAGCCCTGTCTGTCGCCGGTGCTATTATGCAGGGCATCACCAGAAATCCGCTTGCCGACCCCGGGTTGTTGGGGTTGACAGCAGGAGCGAATGCAGCCCTGGCCATCATGCTGGCACTCAGTCCTTCTGCCGGGTATTTGGAAACGACAATAGCCTGTTTTGTCGGTGCCGCTTTTGGCATGATTCTGGTATTCGGGATCGGGGCAATGAAAAAGGGCGGTTTTTCTCCGATGCGGATTGTTCTTGCCGGTGCTGCTGTAACGGCTTTTTTGACGGGCGTTGCAGAAGGAACCGGCCTCTATTTCAAAATCTCCAAAGATGTTTCCATGTGGACTGCAGGAGGGCTGATCGGTACTTCGTGGACCCAGTTGCAAGTGGTTGTCCCGTTTATTGTTTTGGGCATGGCCGGTTCGTTTTGTCTGGCAAGGCAGTTGACCATTCTCAGTTTAAACGAAGAGGTAGCAGTCGGACTGGGGCAGAAGACCAACCAGATTAAAGCAGTTCTGTTTATCGTTATCATCCTGCTTGCCGGTTCTTCTGTTGCGCTTGTCGGGAATATGGCCTTTATCGGGTTGATGGTTCCGCATATTGTAAGAACATTTACCGGGACGGATTACCGTTTTGTACTTCCCATGTCAGCCATTGCCGGGGCATCTTTCATGTTGTTGGCCGATACGCTGGGCCGGACCATCCATGCTCCTTACGAAACACCGGTCTATGCCATTGTTTCCATGCTCGGTCTGCCCTTCTTTCTGTTTATCGTCCATAAAGGAGGGAAGGCTTTCACATGATCCATCCTTCGATTTTAAGGAAACAGAAACTGATAATCAGCATTTTGTTTGCCCTGATTGTGTTAACGATTTTCCTGAGCCTTGGCATGGGCTACTCCTCCGTGTCCTATGACCGGATCTTGCCGATCCTGCTTGGAGACGGAACATTCAAGGAAGAATTTGTCCTGTTTTCCATCCGTTTACCGCGGATTGCGGTTACCCTTCTAGCCGGAATGGCTCTTGCCATGTCAGGGGCCATATTGCAAGGAATCACCAGAAATGATCTGGCTGATCCCGGAATTATCGGCATCAATTCCGGGGCGGGAGTGGGGGTGGCTGTCTTCTTTCTGTTTGTTCCGGTTGATGCCGGTTCTTTTATGTACCTGTTGCCCGTCGTGGCTTTTGCGGGAGCGCTTTTGACCGCCATTCTGATCTATATTTTCTCCTGGCGAAAAGGATCGGGGCTTGAGCCGCTCAGAATGATTCTCGTGGGGATTGGATTCTCCATGGCTTTTTCCGGAGCCATGATTGTACTTATTTCCTCTGCAGAGCGCGAAAAAGTGGATTTCATTGCCAAATGGCTGGCAGGGGATATCTGGGGGACGGACTGGCCCTTTATTTGGGCTCTCCTTCCGTGGATGGCGGTATTTATTCCGTATACCCTGTATAAGGCAAACCGCTTAAACCTGCTCAGTTTAAGCGACCCTGTAGCGATTGGAGTCGGACTGTCCATTGAAAAAGAGCGGCTTTTTCTGATGCTGGCGGCCGTTGCATTGGCTGCTTCTGCTGTTTCGGTTACAGGAGCTATTGCTTTTATTGGTCTGATGTCACCGCACCTGGCCAAGGCGTTGATCGGACCGCGAAATCAATTGTTTCTTCCCATTGCGCTTCTGGTTGGCGGCTGGCTTCTCCTGTTTGCTGATACCATCGGGCGCAACCTTCTCCAACCGGATGGCATAGCAGCAGGAATCATGGCTTCCCTGATTGGTGCGCCCTATTTTGTGTATTTGCTGCTTCGGAAATAATCCATGCATTACACCGTACCTTTAGCAAATAAATGAAGGTACGGTGTTTTTAATTGATGATTTTAAATATCAATCCCCTTTCAAAATGGTTGATATCATGATATAAAATCATTTCAAATCCGTTTCAAGATAAAAAAAGAAAAGACCTCCATCCACAATCTGGACAAGCAGATTACTGTCCAGGCGGAAGGAGGTCTTTTCTTTATTCCCCAAGAGTGTCTGTTAATTCTTGATACATCTTTCTTAATTGAGATTTGTCTACTTTCCCATTTGGATTGCGTGGAAGCGGTGCATTACAGATGACTACATCCACAAGCTTGTGCCGTTCCAGTTTTTGGTGTACATATTGGAGGATGTCGGTTCTTGCAAGCCGGGAACCTTTTCTGACATTTACAAACGCACACGGAAACTCGGCCCATTTGGGATGATGGATACCTGCTACGCTAACATCCTCAATTTCTTCCATTTCTCGTATTACGTCTTCTATCTC
>JBAVDL010000093.1:0-3380 GCA_049587175.1 Thermoactinomyces sp. | reverse complement strand
AACTGAACCAGGAAACGAAAAAGAACGACGGCTGGAGCCACGTAGATGAGCAAGAAGAGAAGCAGGCTGCCCGTTTGATAAAGGGTTTCTTTTATTTCACTCATGCAGTTCACTTCTTTCGGTCTTTCCCTTGGCAAGAAAGACACTTTCCTTGTTTGGCATACACTTTTTCATAAATATCTTCCTGAACCTTCAAGCGCTTTCCGCAACCCTGGCAGACAAACGGAATCTTTTTCAAAGCGGATTTCCTCCTCATGGATAAGCTCTTCAGAATTTCTTCTCCTTCTCTCAGAACAATAAATTTGTATATAACGATAAACAAGGTACAATATAATTGTACTATTTTCTCTAATATAACATACAAAATAATTGTACGTCAATTTATCTTTTTATACTTATATTCTGCAGATTAGTTTGTTGCAAGCATCGTTTAATTGGTGATTTTACAGATCCGGAGAGGCGGTTGGAAAGAGGATCAACATACAGATGTTGTACAAAGAAATCATACAAAATCATTGACGTACAAGAAAATTGTATGATAGATTGAGATTAAACATACAATTTATTTGTATAAATTGTTTTGTTTGTTTTGTTAATTGATTCATTGCTAAAGAAGAGTTGTCTATCGTCAGGGAAGGAAAGAGAAGGGAAAAAGCATTTATTATGCTCATACACCATGACTTCATGCATATTGTAAAGAGAGGGGGATGAGTATGAATAAAATCTTATTGCGTCTCGGGAAAGAAACTTTTGGAAACAAGGATATTCATGAGACTTTTCATGAAGCATTTGCACCTTACTTTGCGGGGAAAGAAAAAACAAATCAAGTTAAACTTCTAAAAACCTGGAAAAATCTCTCCGGGAAAAATTGGGCCAAATCAAAGGATTATGCAATCAGTGAGGAAGAGCTTGGCACGTAGCCCAGCATGGATATACAAGCTTTCCAGGAGGAAGACAAGTTATGTAACCAATTGCATATTGTCTGCAAAGCGCCTTTAGTCCAATATAGGCGCTTCTTGTTTCTATATAGTTTGCATGAGAGCTTGGTTGTGGAGGAGAAAATGGGAAAACACAAATATGCTGTCTATGTACGGGTTTCTACAGACAAGGATGAGCAAATTTCATCGGTGGAGAACCAAATTGATATTTGCCGAAACTGGCTGGAGCGGAATGGATTTGACTGGGATGAGAAGTGCATCTTTAAAGATCAGGGAATCAGCGGAACCGTATTTTTGGAACGGCCGGCGATCCAATTGATCCTGGAAAAAGCGAAACAGAAAGAAATTGAAATGGTTGTGTTTAAATCGATCAGCCGCCTGGCACGGGATCTCAAGGATTCATTGGAGATCCGGGAAGTGTTGATTGCCCATAATGTTCGGATAATCTCGGTTGAAGAAGGCTATGATTCGCACAAGGCAGGCAAAAACGATATGGCCTTTGAGTTGTGGTCGCTTTTCTCCGAACAATATAGTCGAACTCTTTCCTCCAGTGTTTCAGCTGCCTTGGCGGCGAAAGTCAGGCGGGGGGAACATATTGGAAAAATCCCCTATGGCTATAACCGGGTGGAAGGATTTTTGCAAATCAATAAAGAAGAAGCCAAGGTTGTGCGGCAGATCTTCGACTGGTATACAAGGGACGGATGGGGGTTTAAGCGGATCACCAGCGAATTAAACCGGTTGAATATCAAACCAAGGGAAAGAAAGAAGTGGCAAGTTACCTCTGTGCAGCGCTTGATCCAAAATCCCGTTTATTGCGGGGATTTTATTTTAAATCAATATATCAAGATAAAAATCGGAGGGCGTCGAAAACAAATACGCAATCCCCGGGAAAAGTGGCTGATATTTAAAAATCATCATGAGCCGATCGTTTCCCGGAAAATCTGGGAAAAAGCCAATCCCAAAGAAGGGAATATCGAGAAGGTAAACATTACCCCATGGAATGATTTGCGAGGAATCTGCAAATGTAGTAAATGTGGATCCAATATGGTGGTTGTACAAACGATCAAAAAGCTTTCCGATGGTTCCAAACGAAAATACCGCTATATGAAATGTTCCAATTACCGTCGTTCCGGAACGCATGGCTGCGTCAATCATTGGCCGATATTGTATGAAGATGTAAGGGAATTTGTCATCCAACGGCTGAAGGAAAAAGGAAAATCCATTGCTTTCAATTTTGTAAGTGAAGTGGAACAGGAAAGGGAAAACCAGCTCAAAGCCATTCAAAAGCAACTGCAACAGTGGGAAGGGAAAAAGAAAAGCCTGGTGGACTTATATTTGGATCAATTAATTGGAAAAGAGGAGTTTGAAGAGAAAAGAAATGAACTGGAGGGACAAATTCACCAACTTGAGGAAGAAATATTGATTCTGGGGCAAAGAGAATATACCCATAAGAAGGTGCAAAATATCCGACAGGCGTTTGAAGTGTTGGAAGAGGAGAATGAAGATCTGTTGCAGGTATTTCGCACATTGTTGGATGAAGTTTTGATTTATCCGGATGGGAGGATTGACATAGCTTATTCATTCGAGAAGGTTTGAATGAAGTTGTAAAGTAATTTGGCATATGGATCGAATAAAATACCAATGACTTTGTACTACCTGCCAATGTGATTGACAGTTTGATACTTTGGATGTTAACGGTAACAATTCTGGCGATGAGAAGCAGTCCATGCACAGCTATACTTGGAGGTGATCAGGCTGATCAAAGAATATCCGAAGCGGAAAAAGTTTTTTAGTCCTTGTTGGGGATTTCCACTTAATACGGTCCGCATTCACTTTAATATATTTAACAAAGGAGTTGTTTACTTGGACAGCAACTCCTTTGTTAAATGAATACGATCAGTTGCTAAGCAATAAAGAGAGGATGTCTTTTCTGACATCCTTTTTTTACGGCCAGTCGATCCATAGAGATTGGTTTTTTTGAAATAATCCGTATGGTTTGGCTAAGTATATTTTTTTAACTGACTGTAACTATTGATGAATAGATGAAGGCATAAGACCAATAAAAGAATTTTATGAAGTGAAATGAAAAACACAGTTTTTGACATTATCCCCTTTAAGCAGATAATAAGGAAAACTCCCATTCTGGTTAAATTAAATAAACTGTCGCCAGTTAGGCGACAGCACGCAATTTAAAGGGGGATTTTGATTCCAAAATGGATTCAATGAAACTCTTCTCCTCCTTTTCAGACTAATTATCAAATATCAATTGCCGTTAGTGTTCTAATTCCAAAATGGATTCAATGAAACTGTAGAATTCCGCTAAATAATTTAAAGGATGTGAAGCAAGTTAGTGTTCTAATTCCAAAATGGATTCAATGAAACTTGCCATTCTGAAGCGGATGAAACTCTCGGTTCGTGTCGTTAGTGTTCTAATTCCAAAAT
>JBAVDL010000092.1:0-1992 GCA_049587175.1 Thermoactinomyces sp. | reverse complement strand
ATACACAGAAGCGGCAACGGAAAGAATTTCCTGCCTGTTGAAATCAGTAAGATCTTGCGGTCAATTTAATGAGCTGAATCACTTCATTCATACTTTGTTCAGGAGAATTTTCACTCATCCTTTGCTGAAATGCTTCCTTGTTTTCTATCAATTTCTCCAATTGTTCAAGGAATTTTTCATCGCTTAACTCTTCTTCCATAAGCACCTGTGCATACCCCATTTTTTCAAAAGACCGCGCATTCAGGATCTGGTCTCCCCGACTGGCTGCTTTTGACAGGGGAATTAACAGCATCGGTTTTTTCAGGGACAGGAATTCAAAAATGGCATTGGATCCGGCACGCGAGACAACGAAATCAGCCATATTCAAAACGTCAGCAAGGGGATCCGACAAATACTCAAATTGGCAATAACCCGGTTTTTGCAAAGTGTCGTCAACCTGCCCTTTCCCGCACAGATGCACAATCTGAAACCGGGGCAACAGGAAATCCAGATTGTTGCGGACGGTTTCATTCAAAACCCGTGATCCCAGGCTTCCGCCCATCACCAATATGACCGGTTTTTCCCTGTTAAAACCGCATAACCTGCGGCCACGCTCAGCATCGCCTTTTCTCAGTTCATCCCGGATAATGGCACCTACAAATTTGGCCTTTTCCTTGTTAAAGTATTTTGTTGTTTCCGGGAATGTCGTACAAACTTTTGTGGCAAACGGGATGGCTATTTTATTGGCCAGACCGGGAGTAATATCCGATTCATGAATAATGACCGGTACCCGGTTCAGCCACCCTCCCAACACAACAGGAACGGAAACAAAGCCTCCCTTTGAAAAAATGAGATTTGGTTTAAGTCTGCGAATAATCCGGTATGCCTGGAAAATCCCTTTTAAAACCTTGAATGGATCCTTGAAATTGTTCCAGTCAAAGTAACGCCGCAATTTTCCAGTTGAAACGCTGTAATAGGCAACGCCTTCCAGGTCAGCAACCAGACTTTTTTCAATCCCGTTTTCAGAACCTATATAGATGATTTCCCAACCGTCCTCCCGGAATCGGGGGATCAGTGCCAGATTAACCATAACGTGCCCGGCAGTACCGCCGCCAGTAAACAAAATTGTCTTTCCCATCTACGCTTCCCTTTCTAACGCATATTTCAACCATTTCCAGCAACAACGTTTATTTTATCAGTTTTTTGATTTGCTGTATTGAAAAATATATGAAAGATCAGGCTGATCAATCACCTTGCCCTCATGAACGGCTTTCTCTGGAAATGCCATACTTTTTCATCTTGTTCAAAATGGTAGTATGACTGACTCCCAAGCGACGTGCTGTTTTCCGTATACTTTTATACCGTTTCAGACCGGCTTGCACCAATTGTTTTTCGACCCGTTCCATCTGTTCTTTCAGATCCGGGCGGAAATCAGCTCTATCATCCCAACCCGGCTCAGACTCCGTACCCAGAAGAATTTCCTTCAGTTCCGTCTCCTGCTCGGGACAAAGATAGACACTTCGCTCAATGACATTTTGCAATTCTCGCACATTGCCTGGCCAGTTATGCGCCTTGAGACATGTGTGTAGAAAAACCCCATTTTCTCTTGCCTGTCACCTTTTTCATTCCATTTCCCCCTTGTCAATGCTTTCACTTGACACTTTTGCAAAAGCAATGCCAAACGAAATATCCGTGTTTTTCCCACCTTCCTCATTAATAATGGCAACAAATCATTCCAGAACGGAAAGATTGATTGCCTGCCATCAGATACTTGCTACTCTAAAATAATTGAGGAATCTTTCAGCAATCAGGGGGATAAAAATAAAAAAACAGCCGTGGTTTTTATTACGGCTCTTTTAATGGTTTTTCTCTGATAACTGCAATCGTTTTGCTGCCATCAGATAAACTTTTTTCTTGTCCCGCGGGCCAATTGCAATGATTTCCATACGGACCACAGTTCCTTTAATCACCGGACGATAGACGATGCGCAAAGCCATGTTTTTAGGCTTGATC
>JBAVDL010000091.1:0-1641 GCA_049587175.1 Thermoactinomyces sp. | reverse complement strand
CCATTGACATACTTAAAAAGCAAATTTAATGCTTTTGCACCTCAGTCTTACATATACCTGCATAACCACCCTGAATTACTTTATTACCTTTTATCTTTAACCAAAAGAAGTGATGATGATTATGCTGATCAAACATGATGGTGTAGTCCATCACCCTCTTGGTGGTGGATCGTATGTCTATAAAAACTCTTTTATAGACTACCTTTTGAACCAAATCAAGAAAAAAGAAATCAGGATTAGCATTGGTGCACAACCAAATTCATCTCCTCACTTTGGGACGCTCATCGTATTTTGTCTGGCATTTTCTCTGGCTAAAATATTACAAAGTCGAGAAAGCAAATTAAAAGTGACTGTTTGCTTCGAAATAGTGGATACTGCACCATACAAAACAATGACTATAGATGGAATCGAATATCAAATCAGTTTACGGGAGAGCAGAAATTCAGATAAAAACTTGGTTCAATTCTCCGAATTATTATCTAATTTATCCCAATTTTCAGGCGTTGATTACAGCATGAGAAAACAAACAGAATTCAATAATCAACCAATCATCTCAAAAATCATCAAATATATTATTAAACGTAAAAATCTGGTTGCCCCAATTCTTGATCCTGAAACGGCAACATTGAGAATAAGAATTGCTTGCCCTCAATGTGGACTAACGGATAAGAAAGGCGTAAAAAACGTAATAAATGAATCAATAATAAAAACCTATTGCCCTCTTCATGGATGGTTTGATTACAGTATTGACCAAACTAATAAATTAGAATTCAATACACCTTTAAGAAATCTTGTCAGGGCTTTGGTCTATATGGAAGAAAACAAAAATCCGGATGTTCCATACGAATGGTTCAGAATTACTGGAAGTGACTATGCCGGATTTTATCAAGAACAGCTACTTTACAAATGTGCTTCAATACTTGGCTATGATTTGTCTTCCTTGCCAATTATTATTTACGCACCTCTTATCCTTGATTGGTCTGGAAGTAAATTATCAAAGTCACTGTATGTAAAAAAAGATGCATACAAATATTTACCTTCATATCTTGTCAACTACGAATCGTTTGTTAAAGACAAAGGAATTGAAGGGTTAAAAACATTATTCAATGAAGTACAAAGTTGGGTGGAAGAGCCGTACAAATTATTCAGGCATTATACGGTTTACTATTTCATGAAGATATTTGAAAGCATCGAAAAACAACCAATATTCCAACCACAATAATGCAAAAAAAGAGGCCACTAAAAGCCCGTCGAGCCTCGAAAATTTTTTCGAATGATCTATACTGGTTAAAGAAACGGAAGGATATTGCAGTGAAAACATGTTTTCTATTTATGATATAATCGGCTTATCAAAGAGGCATGAATATCCTTTTTCCGAACACCAGGTGCTTCGAAAAAATCCCTGGGGTTGTTCGGAAACGTCAAAACCCGCATGATACAAGGAAAAACTTAATTTCCAACTGGCAAACGGCAAAGGAAATGACTCGAAAATCTTGCATAAAAAAGGAGGTGTTCGGAAATTGACGTAGAAGGCCAGTAAAAATAACGGTTACAGCGAACGCTGTCTCAATAGATACACCTCATCTAAGAGGATTGAAACGGATTTGCTCCTCCTCCATCGTCACCCGCTCCGTTGTCTCA
>JBAVDL010000090.1:0-10199 GCA_049587175.1 Thermoactinomyces sp. | reverse complement strand
GTGTAAACCTGATACGTGTAAGTGCGTTCCATGCTTGTCGGACTGATACTGAAAAATAACTTGAGGCTGACGCGTCTTGGGAAGGGAAAAGAAGGGAAATGAGCAAAAAAGTAACCTTAAAGGATCTGATCGAGGAATTTCAGCTGGAAGTAATTTATGGCTGGGATCAATTTGACCGTGCCGTGACGGAGGCTGAATTGTACCGCCCTGGCCTGGAACTGGCCGGCTTTTTCACTTACCATCCGGTAGAGCGGCTGCAACTGTTGGGGAAAACGGAGTTGTCATTTATCGCAGGGCTGTCAAGTCAAAAGAGAACTGAACGTCTGGAACGATTGTGCCATCCTGAAATTCCCTGTTTTATTGTTACACGCAATATCGAGGTTCCTCTTGAATTGATCAAGGCTTCCCAAAAGAAAAAAGTACCAATCTTGCGCACACCGCTGGCAACCACAAAATTTGCCAGCAAGCTGACCAATTATCTGGAAAAGCATCTGGCTCCCGCAACAACCATCCATGGCGTATTGGTGGACGTGTACGGAATAGGTGTACTGCTGACCGGTTCCAGCGGAATCGGCAAAAGCGAAACAGCTTTGGAACTGGTCAAACGGGGACATCGACTGGTCGCGGATGATGCGGTAGAGATTACACAAACAGAAGAAGGAACCCTGGTTGGACACGCTCCGGATCTGATCCGCTATTTGCTGGAGATTCGAGGGTTGGGAATTATCAATGTCATGACCTTGTTTGGTGCCGGTGCCGTGCGTGACAAAAAAAAGATTTCGATTGCCATGCACCTGGAAGCATGGAAAGAAGAACAGCAATATGACCGTCTGGGTTTGGATGAGGAAAAGATACGGATTATTGATACCGAAATACCACGGTTGATTGTTCCGGTTCGTCCTGGACGGAATCTGGCTGTGATTATTGAAGTCGCGGCAATGAATTTTCGTTTGAAAAGAATGGGGTATCATGCTGCACAGCAGTTTGTCCAGCAACTGGGAACCGTGATTGATGAAGGTGACGATCTTGATTAAGACAAGGCTGATGGAAAACAGTGACCTCCAAGGTCGATAACCGTCCCGCTGATTGCAACATAATGGCTGCTTCCGGAGGACAAGAGGCAGCCACATTCTGTTTTGTCCTATTTAAGCGTGATCTCACGCTCTGCATGACAAGCTTTGGGCTTCGACCAATGAGGGAGATACACAAATTGGACGGGATCATTGGACAAGCATCCAGGGGTTGAACAGAATCCCCGATCTTCTATTATATGAACACTTTGGCGGTTTCCACATTCCATACAGTCATAACGGTCAGCCTCATCTTGATGAGAATCAATTGCCAACAAAATAAATCCCTCCAATAATTTGTGTATATTATTTTAATGAATCAGACTTTTTATGTCTATATTTAAGAACTTAACATTTTTTTAAATTTTTCACGGGATTTTCAAGGATCACAATAAATGGCAAACCGGATTCAAAAATAACATCGGATTACTTATAAATTTTCCGGTGCAAAATACAGCTTTGCCTGTTATTTCCGGGTGGAATCTGCCGCAACCGCTTTCAAAAAAGCGGATCATTATCGTAGAAAAACTTTATTGATGATACGGGAAATTGCCTTTAAAGCAATTTAGTATTATAACATGAACAATTATTCTATCATAATTATATGATAGTACATATTTCAAGAGTATAGGAAAGAAAACAGATATCGATAATTTGAATAACGGGAGGATGAAATTGGCTGCAATTTCCTTTACAATAACTTCAATGTCAAATCATGTTGACGAAAAAGGGAGATGACATGCATGATTCCAGCAACGATTGATCCCGTTGCATTTTCGCTGGGACCGTTACAGATACATTGGTATGGGATAATCATGGGGACTGCTGCCGTTATTGGCCTGTATCTGGCGACCGGAGAAGCCAAACGCCGGGGAATCGATCCGGATCTATTGCTGGATATGATGATCTGGGTGTTGCCGGCAGCTATCGTTGGAGCCCGTTTGTATTATGTGCTGTTTGAGTGGGAGTACTATATGATACATCCCGAGGATATCATTGCCGTCTGGAAAGGCGGACTGGCCATCCACGGCGGGCTGATCGGCGCGATGATTGCCGGTTATCTGTTTGTTCGCAAGCATAAACTTTCATTCCTGGAAATGGCCGATATTGTGGCTCCAAGCATTATTCTCGGTCAGGCGATCGGCCGTTGGGGAAACTTTATCAATCAGGAAGCACATGGAGGGGAAGTTTCACGTGCATTTCTGGAAAACCTTCATTTGCCGGATTGGCTGATTGAACAGATGAATATTCATGGGGCCTACTATCATCCGACCTTTTTATATGAATCGATCTGGAATTTGGCGGGGTTTCTGTTGCTGATCGGTTTGCGAAGAGTAAATGTTAAACGGGGGGAGATTTTCTTCACATACCTGGTCTGGTATTCACTGGGACGCTTTTTCATTGAAGGACTCAGAACAGACAGCCTTGCTTTTGAGGGGGCAGAGTGGTTGCAGCAACTTCTCCAGGCTTTGTGGATGCCGATGGATATCCTGTTTGAACCCGGGTTACTGACCGGAGGCAATATCCGCGTTGCCCAATTGATCAGTCTGGTTGGGATTTTATTGAGCCTGGTTCTGATCATTTGGCGTCGGATTGACAAAACTGCCAAAGAAAAAGTGGATGAAACAAAAGAAACACAAAATGTCTAAGGAGTGAATTTTGTGAGATATTCCGTTGTTTTGTTTGATCTGGATGGGACATTGATCAACACGAACTCATTGATTCTGGCCTCTTTTATGCACACACTTGAATTGCATTGCCCGGGCAAATATACGGTAGATGATGTGATTCCCATTATGGGCGAACCGCTGCTTGATCAGATGAGACACTTTGATCCCTCGCAGGCCGAAGAGATGGTCAAAACCTATCAAACCTTCAATGTCAGGCATCACGATGAATATGTTGAGGAATTTCCCCATGTCCGGCAGGTACTTGAGCAATTGCACCAGGCTGGAATTGCGTTGGGAGTTGTAACGAACAAACGGCGGCTGGTCGTCGAAAAAGGGCTGGATCTGTTTGGCCTGAAGTCCTTCATGCAATCAATTGTCTGTTTTGGTGAAACCGAAAAGGCAAAACCGGCTCCCGATATGATCCGCCTGGCTTTGAAACAGCTGGATGCTGCACCGGAGCAGGCCTTGATGGTGGGGGACAGCCGTTATGACCTGATCGCGGCTGACAGGGCTTCCGTCGACAAGGCCGCCGTAACCTGGAGTATGCATTTTAAAGAGTTGCAACGGTATAAACCGGATTATGTCCTTCAGGACATGTGCGATTTGCTCCGCATTTTACAAATAGAAGGGGAGCCCTGTTATCAGGATGCGTAAAACAGAAAAATTCAGCGTATCGGGAGCAAACCCGTTGTGGCAAATTTATCGGACAGTTTCATTCTGGAAAGTATTTAAAAACACACTGGTAATGGTTGCGGCCCGTTATTTGCCTTTTATGGGCCTGAAACATTGGGTGTACCGCAAGCTTGCAAATATGGAAATCGGTGAAAATACGGCAATTGCTTTTATGGCAATGATGGATATTCTGTATCCCGAGAAGATCCATATCGGAAAAAACACAGTCATTGGCTACAATACAACCATTTTGACACACGAGTATCTGGTGGAAGAGTACCGTCTGGGAGAAGTATATATTGGTGATCATGTGATGATTGGTGCCAATACAACCATTCTGCCAGGGATCACGATCGGGGATCATGCTGTGGTCGGAGCCGGTTCGGTGGTGACCAGGGATGTTCCTCCTTATGCATTTGTTGCCGGAAATCCAGTTCGGCTGATAAAAATGCGGAATCAGGTACAGGACTCAAGACATACAGAATGAGACATTGTCGAAAGAGAGAATACTCCTCGGCAGACTATAGAAAAACATATTGAGGAAGGAGAATTTTAGAACTCCATTCCGTCTCCGCCTTGCGCAAAAAGCGGTCATGGCGCTCAGTATTCCCTTCCAGGCGGGCTGCAAAACTCGCTTGTGCTCAAACAGATTTGCCCGTTTTCCCTGTAAGGGAATACTTTCGCTTTGTAGCGGATCCGAAGTCACTCTGCTTCTAAAAATCTCTTTCCCACACTTTGTTGACAAGTTCGCAGGGAGGACACTCCCTGTTTTTTTGGGTTTATCCATTTCAAAAAATGGAAGTTATATGAAAAACAGGTGTAAATACTACATAAAAAAGCCAGAAAACGCTATTATTTAATGGATTTAATTATTTGTCTGTTTAAATAAGAGGAGGATAAAAGTGAACTGGTTGACCCGTTTTTCTCTTCGCAACATTGCAGCCGTATTAATCCTGGTTATCCTGGTAACAGGAACTGGAATTGTTACCGCCATGCAACTGAAAATGGAGGCGATGCCGGATATTCGTTTTCCCGTTATCGTAGCGGTTACTCCGTATCCAGGAGCGTCGCCTGAGGATATAGCCAAACAGGTAACCGAACCGATCGAAAAAGAGATCATGGGAATTGAAGGTGTCGACAAGGTTACTTCCATCTCGGCCGACAGTACCTCTGTTGTTGTTGCCCAGTTCGGATTTGATGCCGACCTGGATCAGGCGCTGCAGCAGATGAAAGAAGGTATTGACCGGATATCATTGCCGGAAGAGGTTATGGATACGACGTTTAACCGTTTTGGCTTTAACACGTTTCCCATGATCAATTTTACTGTTTCCAGTGACAGGAAAAAAATTGCCGACCTGGAACGATGGGTAAATGATACAGTCAAGCCTGAGCTGGAATCAGTGGACGGCGTGGGGGAAGTAAAAGTCAAGGGAGAAGGGCCTAAAGCCGTCTATATTCGTTTGAAACCGCAAGCCTTGAAAGAACATAATTTGTCATTGCAGCAAGTCCGGCAAATGCTGGCCAGTGCCCAAATGTCCCTGCCCGTGGGGGATTTGCACGCAGGTACGGTTAATATGCCGGTACGCATCAATCAGAAAATCACTTCAATTGAAGAGTTGAAGAATCTTGAACTGACCGTTCAGCCCAATATCACGGCAGGGATTCAGGATGCCTTCAATCAGCTTGGCCAATCCATGCAATCCCTGGGACAGACGGTTGGCGGACTGGGACAGGGATTGGGCCAGGTGAGCCAGGGGCTTGGTCAGGTGAGCCAGGGACTCGGACAAGTAAGTGAAGGAACCAGACAACTGGCAAGACTGCAGGCTCACGCACAGCAAGTTCAGGCTGAAATTGTCGGCATCCAGATTGAGCTAAATAAAACGATGGAAGCGTTGCAAAAAGATCCTCACAACGGTCAGCTTCAACAAAAGTCCGCTGTCCTTCGGGGGGAAATGCAGGCAAAACAGGATGAACTTGCCTACCTTAGCCGGCAGTTGCAAGCGATGCTGGCCAAAATGCCCCAATCCAATGGAAAAGGATTGGATAAAAAAGCCGGTACAGCCGGAATGCCGTCATCACAGGGGAACATCTCCAAAGCATCGGCAGGAAAACCCCAAATGAAAGAAGGGGAAATAAAGACCGTGAAGCTGAAGGAGATTGCCGCCATTTCGGAATCGGCTGAAGATCATACTCTGATTACCCGTACCAATGGAAAACCGTCGGTTAATGTTGAGGTAATCAAAAATCCGGATGACAATGTGGTGGAAGTTGCCGACCAGATCAATGAAAAACTGGACCAATTGGCGAAAAACAACGGGGATATTCACTTTACCATGCTGTTCGACCAGTCTGAAGGCGTAAAAGAATCGATTCATTCCATGGTTCGGGAAGGATTGCTGGGGGCACTGTTTGCGGCCCTGATCATTTTGCTGTTTTTGCGCAATATACGAATGACCCTGATATCGGTTGTTTCTATTCCCGTCTCCATACTGGCGGCCCTGATTTTGCTGAAACAGGCGGATATTACACTGAATATCATGACATTGGGCGGATTGGCCGTTGCCATTGGCCGGGTTGTTGATGACAGCATTGTGGTCATTGAAAACATCTACCGGCATTTGATGAAAGGGGCAGAGCGGACTTCGGAAGTGATCCGGCTGGCAACAAGAGAAGTGGCGTCAGCGATTACATCCTCCACCATGACAACGGTCGCGGTGTTTGTTCCCCTCAGCTTTATTGAAGGGATTATTGGTGAAGTGTTTTATCCATTTGCCCTTACGGTTGCTTTTGCGCTTGTTTGCTCGCTGGTCGTGGCTGTTACGATTGTTCCGGTTTTGGCCAAATTGCTGGCTTTGCGGGGGAACTTCCTGAAAAAGAGGCAGGAGCAAAGCCGACTGGCCAAATTATACAAACAGGCGCTTGCCTGGTCCCTGAACCACAAAAAAATCGTTCTTGTCGGTTCGACCTTGCTGTTGCTGTCCAGCTTTGCGCTCGTCCCGCTGATTGGAACGAGCTTCTTGCCATCCGATAAGGAAAAAGCGATGAATATTGAGGTAGAGATGCCTTCCGGAACCGATCTGGACAAAACGAACCGGATCACAGAGCAAATTGAACAGGAGTTGAGGCGGCATCGGGAAGTAGAGTTGATCACCAGTTCTGTCGGCAACCTGCAAGGAGAAATGCTGAGTAACGGAGGCATTGGCGGCACCAATCGTGCAACCATATTTGTTACACTGGCCGACAATACCAGGATTGATTCGTTCCTTGAGCAAATGCGCAAGAAATTGAAGGATGTTGCCCCCGGTGCTGTCTTGAACATCAGTGAAGTAAACAGTATTTCTCCGGCAACCAACTCCATTGAAGTGAGTGTAACCGGGGCTTCCAGGGATGCCATCAAAAAAGTTTCCGATGACTTGACTTTAAAAATGCAGAAAGTACACGGGTTGGCCAACGTGAAAAACAATTTGAGTGAGCAAAAAGAACTGGTTACCATCGAACTGGATCAGGCGAAGGCAGCCGGAAAAGGGCTGGTGGCACAACAGGTTGCCCTGAGTGTACGCGGATTGCTTCATGCCGACACCATTTTTGAGATGGAAAACGGAACGCAAACCCGGGAAGTGAAATTGGGCTTGCAGAAAGCGCAGGCGGATTCCTTGAGTAAAGTGGGTGAGATAGAAATCCTGTCTCCCGCTGGCGAATTGGTAAAATTAAAAGAAATTGCCACCATCAAAAAGGAAAAGGGACCTGTCAATATCCGGAAAGAGGATGGACAATTGGCAGCGACCATTACGGGAGATGTTACCGTTAAGGATACCGGAGCCGTTTCCAGAGACATTGAAAAGCAAATCGAACAGATGAAATTGCCGGGCGGCGTTTCCGTGAAGCTGGGTGGAGATACAGAACAGATGAATAAGAGTTTTGCTGATTTGGGCAAAGCCATGATTGTAGCGGTATTTGCCGTTTATATCGTCATATTGATTGCTTTTGGTGAAGCCACAGCTCCTTTTACGATTTTATTCTCGCTCCCTTATGCAATCATCGGCGGTTTGTTCGGGTTATGGATTTCCGGACAGCCCATCAGTGCCACCGCTCTGATTGGCGCACTGATGCTGATCGGGATTGTCGTCACCAATGCCATTGTCTTTGTCGATCGGGTGCAACAAATGAGAAAACGTGGTCTGGACACCGTAAATGCCTTGATTGAAGCAGGAGGTACCCGGTTGCGTCCCATTCTGATGACGGCTTTTGCCACCATTTTTGCCCTCCTGCCGCTGGCGCTTGGATACGGGGAAGGAACCATGATGTCCCAGGGTCTGGCCGTGACCGTTATTGGCGGACTCACCTCTTCCACCTTGCTGACGTTGTTTATCGTTCCGATCGTTTACCTGTTTTTCTCAGGCTTGCAGGAAAGACTGAAAGAAAAATGGTATGGAAAGAAAAATGCAGAAGCATAATTTTAAAAACCCCCCTTGTTGTTCCAGGGGGGTTCCTTAATAAATACAATTTTTCTTTTATCTCTGTATTGTAAGGCGGAAGAAGGTTCGTGTTCCAGGTTTTTGGTAACTCAAACTTTAATGACCAAAAAGGTAATATTCAGGTGTTTTTTCAGCTAATGGGGTTGCCAGTCCTTAAACAAGATTTATTTTCTTATTTGGGAAAATTGGATATAATTTTTATATTACATAAAGAACGGTCAAAGGGAAACCGGAGACTCAAAACGAAATTTTTTACAGGAGGTTCAGTTTATATGAAAACACATCTTTATCGTTGGATCATTGTCCTCCTGATCGCAGTGGCGGGATGCGGTTTTTTTGGCAGTGGAACAGGATATGCCAATCCGGACGGCGGCAGTTTTGAAGTTCCGGACGTACAAAAAGACTTTGAGCAATTTGAACAGGTACCCCAACCACTTGAAGAAACGCCAGTTTCCCCAAATGTGCAGGCAGAAGAAAGCGGAATTTGGGATGAGATTACCCAACCATTTAAAAGTGCCTGGAACTGGGCTAAAGAAAAAGTTTCTGATACCTGGGAATGGTCAAAAGATATCGTGTCAGCTGCCTGGGATGGAATTGTCGAGAGCATTTCCAAGATTGCCGATGTGCTTGTAAATGCTGGTACAGCCATGTGGAACTGGATCTTGGAACATAAAGGACCGGTTGTCAACATCCTGAGCATTCTTGGGGTCGTCGTGGCAGTGATTGGATTTATCTTTTCGGCGCCCGTCGCTGTCATGATCGGGGGTGCGATTCTGATTGGTGAGCTTGTCAGCGGCCTTTTTTCCTGGATTTCAGGAAACGGGTTGTTCAGTGACGAGATGCTGCTTGACATGTTGATTGGTGGCATCGCGGGAGGCATTGCTTCGTTATTTGGCTGGGCAGCCGGAGTCGGAGCCGTCGGCAGCAGCGTGGTGCGCTGGCTTGGAACCAGAATCCCCTGGCTGGGAAGAGCCTTTCCCAAAATCTTTGGCGGAAGCGTTGGTGCCGGTGTCGACCAAAGCGTGTGGGATCTGTTAAAGGAAGGCAAAATCAACTGGAAGAATACCCTTATTGCCGGCGGATTGGGATTTGTTATGCTTTTGGGCGGGGAACATGTCGGCGTCAAATTCTTCAAGAATTGTGTCGCCTATGAGCAGCCAACAAACAGTTATCTGGCGGTAATGCCTCCCAAACTGGATTGTTTCTACTCACCGGATCGGGGTGGGGGGAGTGGTTCCGGTTTTACTAAATCAAACGGAATAATACAAGCAGAATTAAAAGTAGATGAAATACTACAAAAGGAGAACAAAAAGCGACATATTTTTTCTGCGGATCATGAAAAAAAGGGTATTATGGATCTTGGGAAGGATAGAAGAGATATTATTGAAAAGTTAGTTACTGTAATAAATGATTTAGATAAACAAAAAAAGTTAAATGAAGGACATAATGTGATACATACCAAGATTTCAGGTCATTTAGTTGAAATAAAAGTGTTTATCAAAAACGGGAAAGTATTAAGTCTTGATGCATTTAAGGGGCAATCCAACCGCTGGAAAAAAGTTATTCAATATCCAGGAATACTTTAAAGAGGAGGGTTTTGAGTGGATCCATATTTAAAAGAAAAAATCAAAAAGCTAAGTACAAGCAAAACGGGTTCAGAGGAAATAGAAAAATTACTCGATCAGTATGTTAAGATTCATCCAGATGATATTGAGGCATGGATCCGATTGGCTGTCACTGTTTTCAGACCGCCTATAGCAGACTATGATAAGAGCATTGATTGTTTAAAAAAGGCGATTGAAGTCGATTCAGATTGCCTTAAGGCTATTTTAATTCTAATGCGAATGCAAGATACTATTTATCAGGAGATTGATGAAAATGTGTTTCGGAAGATAAACTCGATCGAAGCAACTGGTGTTGAAGAACAATCGATGATTGAATTTGCCAAGTCATGGTATTTTGAGTCAAAACAGATGTGGGATGAATATGCCAGTCATTTGAAAAAGTCAATTGAACTATACCCAAAACATGTATTGAATCATATTTATTTAGGTTATTACTATATAGATAAAGGGAAACAAGAAGAAGGAAAATCATTTTTAATTCAGGGTTTAAAAAATATTCAATATATATATCAAGATGATGATTGTTTTTACGATGTTTCTGACTATGACGAATTTATCAATGAACGGATTAAAGGAATTCATGCAACATATGTGATATATGAATCGTTAGAGGAAAGGATAAAGTCACTGTGAATTTAATGGTGGATTTTTCTGTTCGGAAAAAGGAGATTTCTGGTTACCAGGAGA
>JBAVDL010000089.1:0-1701 GCA_049587175.1 Thermoactinomyces sp. | reverse complement strand
TCCTGCAAGTGTCTCAATATATCGGCTGCTACCTTTTCAGAATCCAGTTTTTCCAAATCAAGATTTTCTCTATATTTCTTTACCTCATCAGTTATTTTTTTAAAATAGTATTCTTTATCTTTTTCGTTTAACGCTTCATCACTAATGTCAAAAGAAGGGGAATTTCTAAGAATGCGGGCGGTATTAACAGCAAATCCATAGTGCCCACAAATAAGTTCGTTATGATGATAACTTATTATCCCACCCTTTTCGTACAATTTAATAATTGGATCATACAAATCTTTAAATTTAACAGCTATGGGCTCTCCCTTATCAACCAGATACGCCCATTCCAAGTAAAAAGTACAAAGTGCCCGTGTAGTTGCCAATTTAATTTGCTTTAATTCAATACACGTTTCTTCAATATCTATTGGCAAGTCGATTTCCAGCTTTTGGGCTGCACTAAAGACAGCGCGTCTGTTATCTGGATTATAATGAATATAATCCAAAAAAAGGTTTCCTCTTCGAATAAATTCAGCAACCAGCATAGAATGAGATGGTCTAAACCTATCTAAATAGTCCCAATTGATATTTTTAATCCGACTTCTGGCTACCTCAAAGTATTTTCCCAATACGTTCACCTCATTTTAAAACTTAATCTTGATTCCCGGAAAATCTTCTGGCTGTGGTGGTGCTTTATCATGTGCACCCGGCGGATTCTTAGTAAAACCCTCACCTTCTACAAAAGATCGAATATCCCGGTATGGCATACCTTCTTGCATCAGCTTGCTTTCCGCCAATTCATGGTCTGCCAATTGCCTGAACCATGCTTTTTCTTCTGCAGTCAATTCTCTTTTTAAAGCCTGTTCCCAGCCATACGCTATATGAATATCCGGATCAAAATATCCTTCATAATAATACCTTCCATTTTCCCAATCTGCCAGATTTACATGTTTGGTTAAAAAAATATGGGATTTTAACTGGATTGCTTCTTCTACACTCAACCCTGTATTTTTCGCAAAAGTATCGATCTCCTGCTTATTCAAACCCGTTCTCCTTAATTTCTCATAAGTTTTTAAGGCAATCTCTTCTTGTTTAAATTCAGGAACTCTTTTAAGAGGTTTTCCTCTGGGTTCTAGCGGTTTCGGGGTTTTGACTTTAACAGTATACTGTTCAAACTTCTTATTTTTCGGAACATCAGTTCCACCTTTATCATACGAAAAATCACAGTCCAGTTTCGGCATCAGCATGGCTGCCAGGCAGCTGTCAGCAGACTGATGGAAGGCAAAGGAGCAGTCGATATCGATCTTCTTGATGAATTTTACAACCTTGGGGACACCAAAGAACCCCATCCCCAACAGGGAAATACCCGTTGCGCCGGTGATGAGAGTATTTTTCCAGTTGATTTTCTTTCCGCGCAAGTAGTAGTCGGCCATGTTTCTCCAGTTGTCTTTGCTGAAGAACTTCTGTGCGGGTGCGGGCAGGCGGCGGCGGGCACTTTTCGCAACTTTGCTTGCTCTGGCCAATTTTGCGACTTGGATTAATTAAAAAAGACAGGGATTAACTTTGTGTATCCCTGTCCAAATATTCCCTTAATCCTCATTGATGCCAAACCATTGCAAATCATACTTTTTTCTTTTTATTATTCCACCGATTCTACTAACTTTCTTTTCAATCATATCACAAAAGTATTCATCAATATCAAATCCTTCCGGATATTGT
>JBAVDL010000088.1:0-52056 GCA_049587175.1 Thermoactinomyces sp. | reverse complement strand
CAGCCCCACACTCATCAGGTTGAGTCCGATCAGAATTAAAGCAATTAAAAAACTGAGCAGCCAAAGAGGTTGGTCGGGAAACCAGAATTTCAGGAAACTGCCTGCAGCCGTAATTTCTACTGCTATTACAAGAATCCATGTAATAAAGTAAAACCATCCGATCACAAAGGAGACCTGATATCCTAACGCTTTATAAATAAGTCCCCGTAAATCCAGTCCTTTGTTGGCAAGTGCCATTTCAGCAAGTGCACTCATCACAACAAACAGCAATATCCCTGCGAAAAAATAGGAGATTAATACTCCGGGGCCGGCAGCGTGAATGGTTTCAGCGCTTCCCTGGAAAATTCCCGCGCCGATTGCACCGCCTAATGCAATCATTTGTACGTGGCGGGGGCGCAGCTTTTTTTGTAATTGTCCCATCTGGTTCACCTCTCACTTTATTACAAAAAAGCATAACAGTATAAAAGAAAAGAAGAAAGGGGTAAAATAAATTTATATTAATTCTAAATAGTTTGGCGAATGATTTTCCAATTTATTGGCATCTGCAAGGAGACATGAAATGTTTTTGAATCGGAGAAGATAGGAAAAGTGACAGATATTGAAAGGGTATATGGTTGAAAGATTGGCCGCCTGACAGGAAATAAACAGGGCAGCAGACAGGAGGAGTCTTATGAACGAAATTGAGCAGCAGCAATTACGGAAAAGACTGGAACAGGAAAAGGCAGAAATTGAGCAACGCCTGCAACAGACAGGCCATTATGGCATGAATACGAGCATGAATGCATCGGTTGGCGAATTGTCAGGGTATGACAATCATCCGGCAGACCTGGGGACCGAGCTCTATGAACGGGGCAAGGATCTTGCCCTCAATGAAAATGATGAACGCCATCTGGCGGAAATCGATGCAGCGCTCGAGAGGATGGATCAAGGAACCTATGGCTATTGCGAGGTTTGCGGTCAGGAAATTGCTTTTGAACGATTGGAGGCAGTTCCGGCCACAAAATACTGCAGGGCCCATCAGCCAGACCAACATTCGTCAATGCGGAGGCCGGTTGAAGAGAAAATCCTGCATCGCAATTACTACAATTTTGATCGAAAAGATACCAATTTTTATGATGGAGAAGATGCGTGGCAGGAAGTGGAACAGTATGGCACCTCCAATCCACCTGATTATTTTGTGGAAGGACGTGATTACAACGAATTGTCTGCAGGCCGCAACGAAAACCGGGGTTATGTTGACTTGGTGGAAGGTTTTTCGATTGCGGATTTGTCCGGTCACACGGATGAGATTACCGGGATTGCGCATAATGAAGCCTACCGCCGCAAAGAAAGGGAAGAAATTGCGGAAGAACAGGGCGACGAACTTTTGTGAACTTGTGGGAAGAATGGGCCTGTGCTACAATCGGATAGATAAAAGGATATTCGCTGTGGGGGACAGGAGGAAGACCCTTGATATATTATTTTATTGCGTTTTTGATATTGCTTCTGGATCAATCGACCAAATGGCTGGTTGTGCATAAAATGGATTTATATGAATCGATTCCTGTCATACATGGCTTTTTTTACTTGACCTCACATCGGAATCGCGGAGCGGCATTTGGCATCCTGCAGGATAAAATATGGCTGTTTATCGTGATTACGGTGATTGTGGTTGCGTTCATTATTTATTATTTGCGGCAAATGAAAAACACCAGCACGGGCATGTCGATTTCCTTTTCCCTGATCCTGGGAGGAGCGGTCGGTAATCTGGTTGATCGCGTCCTGAAAGGGGAAGTGGTTGATTTCCTTCATTTTCAGTTTGGATCTTATCAATTTCCCATCTTCAATATTGCTGATTCATCAATTGTTATTGGTGTGTCCCTGTTATTGATCCTGACCTTTTTTACAGCTGAACATAAAGAGTCTCTCTCTGAAATGAGGGATACACGTTGAGCGGGAAAACGGAGAAAATGGCGTATTATGAATGGACAGTAGATCCGGCTTTTGAAGGGGAACGCCTGGATAAATATATTGCACAAATGAGCGTGCAGTGGTCACGCGCACAGGTCCAGGAGTGGATTCGCGACAATTTGGCCTGGGTAAACGGGCAAACCCGAAAAGGAAACCATCGGTTGAAAACGGGAGACATTGTCTCGTTACAGGTGCCGCCGGTGGTTCCGCTGGAGATTTGTCCCGAACCGGTTCCTCTGGATATCCGGTATGAAGACCGGGATGTACTGGTTGTGAACAAACCGCGCGGAATGGTGGTGCATCCGGGACCGGGAAATCATACGGGGACGCTGGTTCATGCCCTGATGGCCCACTGCAAGGGAGAATTGTCGGGGATTGGTGGCGTGGCGCGTCCGGGAATTGTGCATCGCATCGACAAGGATACATCCGGTTTATTGATCGTGGCCAAAAACGATTTTGCCCATCAGTCACTGGCTGGACAACTGAAGGAGCATACCATAGAACGCGTTTATACCGCTTTTGTTCATGGCGTAATTCCCCATGAGCACGGGACAGTGGATGCACCGATTGGCCGGGATATAAAAAATCGCCAGCGCATGGCTGTCATCCGGCAAAACAGCAAACCGGCTGTTACCCATTTTTCCGTACGCGAACGGTTCCAGAATGCCACACTTGTAGAGTGTCGTCTGGAAACAGGGCGTACGCACCAGATCCGGGTCCACATGAAATATATCGGACATCCGTTAATCGGTGATCCCGTTTACGGTCCCAGGAAAAAAACATATCATATTTCCGGACAGGCGCTGCATGCGCAGGTTCTCGGATTTGACCATCCCAGAACCGGGGAGCGGATTGTACTGAAAGCGGAATGGCCGGAAGATATGGAGAAACTGTATCGGACATTGCAAAAAACTGGATAAATAAAAGTTTTGTTTGACAAATAGGTGTGTTTTCGGCATAATCTTCTTTAGAAGAAATAGAACCTTTAAATCCAGTCCCGTGAGGCTGGCAAGGGCACGGAAAAATAATGGGTAGCGTCTGCCCATTTTTTAAAAAAGCCTTTTGCCTGCCTGTCAGCAGGACAAAAGGCTTTTTTTGTGCCGGAAAAAAGGAGGGACCTTTCATCGTCATGGAAAAAGAAAAAGTCATCCTCGACGAAGCGAGTATTCGGCGGGCTTTGACGAGAATTGCACATGAAATACTGGAGCGAAACAAAGGTATTGATGATTGTGTCATTGTTGGCATCAAAACAAGAGGAATTTATCTGGCAAAACGTCTCAAGGAACGGATTTTTCAAATTGAGGGGAAGTCTCTTCCCGGCGGAGAGCTGGATATCACGCTGTATCGGGATGATTTGACGGAAAAAAGTGATCAGCCCAAAGTGCGGGATACGGATGTTCCCAATGTAGACGGGAAAAAGGTAATACTTGTTGATGATGTTCTGTTTACAGGAAGAACGGTGCGGGCTGCAATGGATGCGCTTATCGATCTGGGAAGGCCGCAAATGATTCAGTTGGCGGTTCTGATTGATCGGGGGCATCGGGAATTGCCCATCCGTCCCGACTATGTTGGCAAGAATGTACCGACATCCAGATCAGAAGTGGTTTCGGTACATTTGAAAGAAATTGATCCGGGAGAAGACCGGGTAAGTATTCAACAAACCCATAAGGAATAAACGGTAGTCCCTTTTAAATCGGTCCAGCGAGGCCGGCAAAGGGAACGCGGATAACTAACGCTGTACAGGGTTTACTGCGTCTCTTTGCGTGTGGGCAAAGAGATTTTTTTTATCTTGATCAAAGGAGTCAAAAAAGATGAACCAACAAAAAATCATCATGGATGTACACGAAAAGCCCAAAGCATTGAAATGGCTGCTTCTCAGTTTCCAGCATCTGTTTGCCATGTTTGGGGCAACAATTCTCGTACCGCTTTTGACCGGATTGAGCCCGGCAATTGCTCTTCTGTCAAGCGGGATAGGGACGCTTGCCTATCTGATTGTTACCAGGGGGAAAATTCCGGCATACCTGGGTTCATCATTTGCATTCATTGTTCCGATTATAACAGTATCCCAGGGTGGAAAACATATAGGGGAGGCCTTGTTTGGTTGCTTGCTGGTAGGACTGGCCTATGGTGCAGTTGCTCTGATCGTTTACCGTTACGGTATCAAATGGCTTGACAAACTGCTTCCGCCCGTTGTTGTCGGTTCGGTGGTCATTGTGATCGGACTGGCCCTGGCTGGTACAGCCGTCGATATGGCGAGCAAAACAGATGTGACCATAACCATGCCTCAGACAGCGGAAGAGTGGGCAACGGTCGATGGTACGATCAAAGAGGTTGATCCGGAGAACAGGACGGTTACGGTGCATGTCTATTCACTGAAAAATTTCCTTGTTGCTCTCGTAACACTGGGGATCGCCATTGCCGCCAACCTTTTTTGCCGCGGCTTCCTGCGGATCATTCCTATACTGATCGGAATGGCGGGCGGTTATCTGACAGCACTGATGATGGGGCTGGTTGATTTCTCCGCCGTGTCCCATGCGAAATGGTTTGAGATTCCCGAGATGACCATGCCGGTTGTTTCGTGGAGTGCCGCCATGGTCATGCTGCCTGTTACGCTGGTTGTACTGGCTGAACACATTGGTCATTTGCTTGTTCAAGGGGATATCATGGGGAGAAATTTGACGGAAGATCCAGGATTGCACCGTTCCTTGCTGGGAGACGGGATCGCAACAAGCATCGCTTCCATAATCGGCGGTCCTCCTGCTACCACTTATGGCGAAAATATTGGCGTAATGGCCATTACGCGCATTTTCAGCTCCTGGGTGATTGGCGGAACGGCTGTTCTGGCTGTTATGTTCAGCTTTATTGGCAAGATCTCAGCTCTTATCCAAACGATTCCTACTCCGGTAATGGGCGGGGTATCGATTCTCCTGTTTGGAATTATTGCTTCTGCAGGTTTGAGAATGCTGATTGAAAATCAGATTGACTTTAACGACCGTCGCAACCTGGTAATTGCTGCCGTTATTCTGGTGATTGGCGTTGGCGGAGCGTTGCTCCGGCTGGCTGACATTCACCTGGAACTGGAAGGAATGGCTTTATCGACTGTCATCGGGGTTTTATTGAATCTGGTCCTGCCTGAACCAAAACAAGAAAACCAGGAAGCAGCAGAAGCTGCGTAATGGGTATAAGGGGAGGTTTCGTATTGATGCAACTGTCACAGTCTGCAACGAGAAATCTGGTGGATACGAAACAGTTGTCCAAACCGGAATTGCAGTCCATTCTGGAAAGAGCCCGTTACTGGGAAGAGCATTGGCATCCCGGCAGCAAAAAATTTCAGGGCCGGTTTGCGGCAAACCTGTTTTTTGAACCGAGCACGCGGACCCGTTTCTCTTTTGAAATAGCTGAAAAAAGATTGGGAATGGAAGTGGTCAATTTTACACCGGAAGTCTCCAGTACGGCAAAAGGAGAATCTCTTTATGATACGGTGAAAACTCTTGCTTCCGTTGGTGTGGAAGTGGCTGTGATCCGGCACGCAGATCCCGGGGCTTTTCTGAAACTGGCCGACCAAAAGCCGGGATGCGTGCTGATTAATGCCGGAGCAGGATGCTTCGCCCATCCGACGCAGGCATTGCTTGATTTGTATACAATGGTGAAACATTTCGGAGATCTGACGGGAAAAAGAGTGGCGGTTATAGGTGACATCAAACACAGCCGGGTAGTCCGCTCCAATATTTGGACATTGCAGCAGTTTGGTGCCGAAATGATGGTAAGCGGTCCGGAATCCATGCGCGACGAAGAAGTGGAGAAAGTTGCCCCTTATGTCCCCATTGAAAAAGCCATACGGAAGGCTGATGTTGTCATGATGTTGCGGGTTCAGCTGGAACGCCACCATCAGGAACTGTTTTCCTCTGCGGCCGATTACCACCGGCAGTATGGTTTGACACGGGAACGGGCTGCCCTGATCAAGCCGGGGGCAATTATCATGCATCCCGGCCCTGTAAACCGTGGAGTCGAGATTGCGGATGAGGTGGTGGAACATCCCTGTTCCAGAATATTTGAACAGATGGCCAATGGTGTATGGGTGCGTATGGCTGTCATCGAGAGAGCATTGGGAGGGGAGTAAATTGAAAATACTCATAAAAAATGGAATGCTCATTCATCCGGTCACCAAAAAACTTGTAAAAAGAGATATTATGATAGAAGAGCAAAAAATCAAACAAATCCTGCCCGAAATAAAAGCGGGGCAAGATGTTACTGCAGTTGATGCGGAAGGCAAATTTGTCTCTCCCGGGCTGATTGATATGCATGTGCATTTACGGGAGCCCGGATTTGTGCATAAAGAAACAATTGAATCCGGATGCCGGGCGGCAGCGCGAGGCGGATTTACGACAGTTGCCCCTATGCCAAATACGCGTCCGGTAACGGATTCCCCGGATATTGTGAAAGAGGTTGTTTATCGGGCGGAAAAACTGGGGCTTGCCCGGGTGGTTCCTTTTGGTGCAATCACCCGTGGCGAAGCAGGCCAGGAACTGGCAGATATGGCCGGGATGAAAGAAGCCGGGATTGTTGGCATATCCGATGACGGTGTCGGTGTGCAAAACAGCAAACTAATGAAACAGGCGATGAAATGGGCCTGTCAGCTGGATTTGCCGGTTGTTGCCCATTGTGAAGACAATTCGCTGGCTATGGGCGGATGCGTCCATGAAGGAGTGTTTGCGAAGAAATTCAGATTGCCGGGAATTCCTTCATCTGCCGAATCCGTTCAGGTAGCCCGGGATATTTTGCTGGCTGAAGAAACAGGTGTCCACTATCATGTCTGCCACATCAGTACGGAACAGTCCGTGCGGCTTGTCCGGGAAGCCAAGGCACGAGGACAGAAAGTGACAGCGGAAGTGACGCCTCACCATCTGCTTTTGTGTGATGAGGATATTCCCGGTCCGGATGCAAACTGGAAAATGAATCCGCCTCTTCGTTCCAGGCGGGACCGGGCTGCTTTGCTTGAAGGGTTGCAGGATGGAACCATTGATATCATTGTGACCGATCATGCCCCCCATACCGAAGAGGAGAAAAAAAGGAGCATGGAATCGGCACCGTTTGGAATAGTAGGATTGGAAACAGCCTTCCCGCTGCTCTATACTTGCCTCGTGCTGAAAGGCGTGCTTACGTTGGCCGAATTGGTTGAAAAGATGACGAAAATACCCGCCAGCCTCTTTCAGTTGCCTTATGGATCTCTGGAAGAGGGAAGGGTGGCAGACCTGACGATTATCGACCTGGATCAGGAAAAGGAAATCATACCTGAGCAATTTGCATCCAAGGGGCGCAACACGCCGTTTGCCGGTTGGAAAGTAAAAGGGTGGCCGGTTATGACGATCTTGAATGGCCAAATTACATGGAGGGAATCAAGCTTTAATATGCGGTAAAAAAGGAGGATGGCCCATGAGAGCCAGAGTATTGCTGGAAGATGGTTCATTGTTTGAAGGGGAATCGTTTGGAGCGAAAGGCACTTCAGTGGGGGAAGTTGTTTTTAATACGAGTATGACCGGTTATCAGGAAATTTTGACTGATCCGTCCTGTTGCGGGCAAATCATTGCCATGACTTATCCCTTGATCGGAAATTGCGGGATTACCCGGGATGATTTTGAATCGATGCGTCCGCATGCACAGGGACTGCTGGTCAAAGAGTATGCGGAGTTTCCCAGCAATTGGCGCAGCCAAATGACGTTGAGCCAATTTTTGAAGGAATACGGCATCATCGGGATTTCAGGAATTGACACACGCATGCTGACCCGAAAGATCCGCTTGCATGGAACGATGAAAGCCGTGTTAACAACTGAAGACATGAGTATGGAGGAATTGAAAGAACGCATGAATACTCCGCTCATGAGAGATCAGGTAGCCCGGGTCAGCACGAAAAGCATTCATTTTTCTCCCAATACCGGGAAACGGGTAGTCCTGATCGATTTGGGTGCAAAACATAATCTGGTGCGAGGGTTGGCAGCAAAAAATTATGAAGTGATTACGGTGCCGTATAACACCTCTGCCGAGGAAATATTGCGGTTCCGGCCTGACGGGATTATGCTGTCCAACGGTCCCGGAAATCCCAAGGATGTTCCTGAAACGATTTATATCATCAGGCAATTGCTGGGAAAAGCCCCTGTTTTTGGAGTCTGCATGGGACATCAGTTACTGGCGCTCGCCTGCGGGGCCGATACGGAGAAAATGAAGTTCGGGCATCGCGGAGGAAACCAGCCGGTAAAAGAATTACAGAGCGGGAATACGATCATCACTTCCCAAAATCATGGTTATGTTGTGACCAAAGAGTCGCTCAAGGGAACCGGTCTCGAGATTACCCATATCGCCTTGAATGACGGTTCGATCGAAGGGCTTGCCCATCAAAGCCTGCCCTGCTTCTCTGTCCAGTATCATCCCGAGTTGGCACCGGGTCCCCGCGAGTCAGAAAGTTTGTTTGACCGTTTTGATAAACTGATGGAATCATTTGCTGAAAAAGGAGAGTCCGTCCATGCCTAAAGATCCAACACTGAAAAAAATACTGGTGATCGGGTCCGGCCCGATTGTAATTGGTCAGGCTGCCGAGTTTGATTACGCGGGAACACAGGCTTGTGAAGCCCTGAAAGAAGAAGGACTGGAAGTGGTACTGGTCAACAGCAATCCGGCAACGATTATGACGGATACCCATATCGCCGATAAAGTATATATTGAACCTTTGACGACCGAATTTATTACCCAGGTGATCCGCAAGGAATGCCCTGACGGGTTGTTGCCGACATTGGGAGGACAAACCGGGTTAAATCTGGCAGTTGAACTGGCCAAACAGGGCGTGCTGGAACGGGAAGGCGTCCGTTTGCTGGGAACCGATTTGCGGGCCATTACCCATGCGGAAGACCGTGACCTGTTTCGGGAGTTGATGAAGGAACTGGGAGAGCCGATTCCGGAAAGCACGATTGTGCAGGATGCCGCCCAGGCCGTTCAGTTTGCGGAAGAAAACGGCTATCCTGTCATTGTGCGGCCGGCCTATACCCTGGGGGGAACCGGAGGCGGCATTGCAAACAATGAACAGGAGTTAAAGGAGATTGTGGAAAACGGACTGCGCTACAGTCCCATTAACCAGTGCCTGATTGAACAGAATATTGCCGGATTTAAAGAGATTGAGTATGAAGTCATGCGGGATGCTGCAGACAACTGTATTGCAGTCTGCAACATGGAAAACTTTGATCCGGTTGGAGTGCACACCGGGGACAGTATCGTGTTTGCCCCCACCCAAACCTTGTCAGCCAGGGAAACCGGCATGCTTAAAAATTCCGCGTTAAAAATTATCCGCGCTCTGGATATCCGCGGGGGATGCAATATCCAGTTTGCGCTGGATCCGCACAGTTTCCGCTACTATGTGATCGAGGTCAATCCGCGGGTCAGCCGTTCAAGCGCTCTGGCCTCCAAGGCAACCGGCTATCCGATTGCCCGGATTGCAACAAAAATTGCCCTCGGCTATACCCTTGATGAACTGAAAAACCCTGTTACTGGGCAATCCTATGCCTGCTTTGAGCCAACCATTGATTATGTTGTCAGCAAAATTCCGCGCTGGCCCTTTGACAAGTTTGTCTCAGCCAACCGGAAGCTGGGCACCCAGATGAAAGCAACCGGAGAAGTGATGGCAATTGGCCGTACGCTGGAAGAATCCCTTTTAAAAGCCGTCCGTTCTCTCGAAATCGGTCTTGATTATCTGCAGTTGCCTGATGCCGGAAAAATTTCAGATAACGAACTGGCTGACCGGATTAAACAGGCGGATGACGAAAGGCTGTTTTTGCTTGCGGAGTGGTTCCGGCGCGGGAACAGTCTGGAAAAAGCCTACAGCCTGACCAAAATCGATCGCCTGTTCCTGTACAAGATTGAACGCCTCGTTAAATTGGAACTGGAACTGAAAGCATCCCCGTCCCTGACACGGGAGCAATTGCTGAAAGCCAAACAGTTTGGCCTGACCGATCGCACTATTGGGGCGCTGGTAAACAAAACGGAAGCGGAGGTACGCGCTTTCCGCAAGGAAGCCGGTATTCTGCCTGTTTACAAAATGGTGGATACCTGTGCTGCCGAGTTTGCAGCGACAACACCTTACTATTACTCCACGTATGAGATGGAGGATGAAGTTGTCAAAGGAGACAGGAAAAGTATCATCGTGCTTGGGTCCGGACCGATCCGGATCGGGCAGGGGGTTGAGTTTGACTACGCCACCGTTCACGCGATCTGGGCTATCCGGGAAGCCGGTTATGAAGCGGTTATTATCAATAACAATCCGGAGACGGTTTCGACTGATTTTAACACATCCGATCGCCTGTATTTTGAGCCGCTATACAAGGAAGATGTCCTGAATATTATTGAAAAGGAAAATCCTCTTGGCGTAATTGTGCAATTTGGCGGACAGACATCCCTGAACCTGGCGCGTGATTTGAGCGAAGAAGGCATTCGGATTCTGGGCACCTCACTGGAGGAAATTGATCGCGCTGAAGACCGCAAGAAATTTGAACAATTGCTGAGGGATCACCAGATCGCCCAGCCGCCGGGGACTGCGGTCACATCAGTCAATGAAGCCGTCTCTGCGGCCGCAAGACTGGGCTATCCTGTCCTTGTGCGCCCGTCCTATGTGCTGGGAGGCAGGGCGATGGAAATCGTCTATAACGAAACGGAATTGCGTTCCTACATGGATCAGGCGGTCAAAATAAACCCCAGGCATCCGGTTTTGATTGACCGTTACCTGTTGGGAAAAGAGCTGGAGGTGGATGCGATTTGCGATGGCGAGGACGTATTGATCCCCGGCATCATGGAACATATTGAACGTGCCGGTGTCCACTCCGGGGACTCAATCGCCGTCTATCCGCCGCAATCCATCATGCCTCATCATAAAGAGCGGATCATTGAGATTACAGAAAACATTGCCAGGGCACTCAAGACAAAAGGCTTGATCAATATTCAATTTGTTCTGTACAAAAACGAAATGTATGTACTTGAAGTAAATCCCCGTGCTTCGCGGACAGTGCCGTTTTTGAGCAAGGTAACCGGAATTCAGATGGCCCGGGTAGCAACCCGGATCATGCTGGGGCACAGCCTGAAAGAACAGGGATATACAGGCGGACTGTGGCCGGAAAGCGATATGGTGGCTGTCAAAGTGCCGGTATTCTCTTTTGCCAAGTTGCGCCGAGTGGATATTACGCTTGGACCGGAAATGAAGTCAACCGGAGAAGTAATGGGACGGGATCGCGATTATGCAAGAGCTGTATACAAAGGGATGGTAGCAGCCGGCATTGAAATGCCCCGCTTTGGAACCGTCATCGCCACGGTGGGCGACAAGGAGAAAGAGGAAGCAATCCCGCTTATGAAGCGCTTCCATCAGTTGGGCTATAAGATTGTGGCTACCAGCGGTACAGCCAAAGTTCTTGAACAGGCCGGTCTGCCGGTAGAACGGGTGAACAAGCTGAAAGAAGGCTCACCCCATATCCTGGATCTGATCCGGCAGGGACAGGCCGATTTTGTGGTAAATACCTGGACCCGCGGCCGTACCCCTGAACGGGACGGTTTCCGGATTCGCCGCGAATCGGTCGAGCATGGTATCGCCTGTTTGACTTCCCTGGATACGGTAAATGCCCTGCTGGAAACGTTGGAATCAATTTACCTGAATGCCGAACCAATCCGGGAACCGGCTATTGCCGTTGAAAAACCGGGCAGTTAGGGAGGGATAACATGATGGATCCGGCACATCGCATTATTCTTGCACTGGATGTTCCGGACGGGAAGCAGGCAGAACGCTTGCTTTCTGTCTGGGATGGTGATTTTCGCCCGTTTGTCAAAGTAGGTTATCAGCTTTTTTTCCGAGTCGGTCCCGAGTGGATTGTGAAAAGAAAAGAAGAAGGTTATCCGGTTTTCCTCGATTTGAAATTGCATGATATTCCCAATACGGTAGCCAAAGGCATAGAGTCTCTTTCCCGCCTGGGAGTGGATTTTGTTACGCTTCATGCCAGCGGCGGCCGTACCATGATGGAGAAAGCGCGGGAAGCTGCGGAAAAAGGGGCAACCGGTTTCCGGCGCATGAAGCTGTTGGCGGTAACACAACTGACAAGTACGGATGAACGGATGTTGCATGAAGAACTGGGGATCGGCGAGCCATTGGATGAATCTGTGCAAAGATTGGCGGCATTGGCTCATCACTCCGGTATGGATGGTGTCATTTGTTCGGGACTGGAGGTACAAAAAGTGAAAAAGGTCACTTCTCCAGAGTTCCTGGCTGTAACACCCGGTATTCGCCCCGCAGGTTCTTCTGCTCATGATCAGAAACGGATGGTAACCCCCGTAGAAGCGCTGAAAAACGGGGCGGATTATCTGGTGGTTGGACGACCCGTCACACAAGCGCCTGATCCGAAAAAAGCTTTTCAGAAACTGATTGAAAATATTCAAGAAGAAGGAGTGGTCTGATCGTGACGTGGTCATTGCAGGAAGCAATCAAGCGGACGGGTGTACTGAAGGAAGGGCATTTTCTGTTATCCTCCGGCCGCCACAGTGACCGGTACATGCAGTGTGCACAGTTGTTGATGTTTCCGGAAGAAGCCGAGAAAACAGGGCAGGCATTGGCGAAACTGTTTGCTTCAGAAGCTGTTGATCTGGTGGTCGGGCCGGCACTCGGCGGAGTGATTATTGCCCACGAGGTAGCCCGTGCTCTTGGAGTTCCTTGTATTTTTAGCGAACGGAAAGAGGGAGAGATGCAATTTCGGCGTGGTTTTACAGTTTCTGCCGGACAGAAGGTTCTCGTGATTGAGGATGTGGTTACGACCGGAGGGTCCGTAAAAGAAGTGATCCGCCTGCTGGAGGAGAGGGAGGCAAAAATCATTGCGGTCGGTTCGATTGTTGACCGAAGTGGAGGAATCAATCCTTTCCCCTGTCCTTACCGGGCATTGATGAGAATCGATATAAAGAGTTATGCCCCGGAGGAGTGCCCCTTGTGCAAACAGGGAATTCCGGCTGTTAAACCGGGCAGCCGTACGTAACAATAATAAATAATGGAAACAGGCCAAAATCCCTCAGGTGAACAGCCTGGGGGATTTTTGATAAAAAGTTTCCCCTTTGTCTTTGAATGGGGAAACTTGTTGTGTTATTCAGCCAGGCTATGAATCTAACAGGCGCATAATCACATCTTTCCGGGGAGTCACGTAAATCGTTTGCTGGTGGTCATACGTGACAAAGCCGGGTCTGGCTCCCGACGGTTTTTTGACATGCCGGATCAGTGTGTAATCAACGGGTACCTGGGATGACTCTCGCGCTTTGCTGAAATAGGCCGCCAGCATGGCTGCTTCCCTCAGCGTCTGTTCGCTTGCTGTATGTGAACGGATGACAACATGGGAACCGGGAATCTCTTTGGTATGAAGCCATATGTTGGACGCGGCCGCCAGTTTGTGGGTTAAATAATCGTTCTGTTTGTTGTTTTTTCCGATCAGGATCACGGTTCCGTCCGTTGCCGTTGCTTTGTAAGGTACAGGCTCCTCTTTTTTGCGCGGCTTCTTTTTCCTGGCAGGTCTTTTAATCCAGCCTTCTTCTATCAGTTCCTCGTGAATCTGTTCAATGTCTCCCAGGCTGGCGTTTTCCATCTGTACGATCACAGATTCAAGATACCGGTTTTCTTCACGGGCCTTTTCGATCTGTTCCTGGTTCCACTTCCGGGAAGCTTTCAATTTGTTATATTTTTTGAAGTATCGCTGGGCGTTTTTGGCCGGGCTTAAAGTGGGATCCAGTTCAATTGTAACTTTTGGTGCATCCGGTTCATAAAAATTGGTTACTTCGACCCGGCTGTCCCCGCGTTTGATTTCATGGAGATGGGCTGTGATCAGTTCCCCGAAAATCCGGTACTTGTAAGCTTTTTCAGCTTGTTTTAATTCTTTTTCCAGGATCTTGATTTTTTTATTGTTCTTTTCCAGTTCATTTTTCAGTTTGCGCATCAGGTTATGCGTTTGCTGCTGGATCCGGTTTCGCTCTGCCTTGCCGTAATAAAAGTGCTCCAGACACTCACTGATGGAGGTATAGATCGTGACTTTGCCAGAAACATGCGAAAGCGGCCAGACAGAAAACGCCATTTTCCTGTCTGATTGCATGATAGCGGGTTGGTATTCATGGTTTTCTGCTTTCTCCATCATTTGCCGGAAGGCATTCCAAAGTTGATTGCGGTCGCCCGGCCCTGCCTGGTGGACGATTTCTTTGGCCAGGAGGGGACTGATGCCGGTAAACCGCTCCACAATCTGTTTGTCCAGCCTGCCTCCGTTGTAATCAAATCCGGCGATAAACCGCTCTTTATCCGTTTTCAGAGGATGGGCCTTGTTTTGAGACGGCGGTGAAAGATAGGAAACTCCCGGGTAAATTTGCCGGTATTGGCTCATGGCATGGCTGACGCGGCGAATTCCGTCAAATACTGTGTTTGTAACTGGATCAATGAAAATAATATTGCTGTGCCTGCCCATAATTTCCACAATCAGACGGCGCGGTACCTCATCCCCCAGATCATTGCGGGCGCGCACATTGATATGAACAATACGTTCCAGTCCGACTTGTTCAACAGATTCAACAATTCCCCCATCCAGATGTTTTCGCAGCACGCGGCAAAACAAGGGCGGTTCTTTCGGGTTATCCGGAGAAGATGTGGTCAGTTGCAATCGCGGGTAAGCCGGGTGCGCGGACAGCAGCAATTTATAATTTTTCCCTTTGGAACGGATCTGCAGAAGCAATTCAAATTCACCCGGCTGATAGATTTTGACAATCCTGCCTCCGGGCAAAATCTGGTTCAACTCCCGGCAGACGGCCCGGGTCACAATTCCGTCAAATGACATATGATTCATCCTTTGCATTTAAACATCTTCATACTTTCTAATTTTACAATAATCATCCGACTGGCGAAATGGTTTGACATGCTGCAGCACACATTCCTTCAGACTGTCAAAAACGCACAAAAGGCACCGACTGACAAGGAGCAGGTCACCCCGGGACATGGGAAACCCGGGATTTCTCTTCTCCCGGTAATGTTTGCGAGCTTGTCTGAATACATTGAAAGTGACAGTTGGGACAAAGGAGGTAGGATGTTGACAGAGAAAGTACGTTGGGTTGACTGGGAGAAAAAAGAGGTAGCCGATTACTTTGAAGTGGATCCGTCTGTTGGACTCAGCGAAAAAGAAGCGAAAAAACGGCTGGATCAGGTTGGGCCAAACCGTTTGTCGGAAGGGGAGAAAATCTCCTTTCTGGCTCTTTTTATTGACCAGTTCAAAGATTTTATGGTGCTGGTACTGTTGGCGGCTACCCTGATTTCGGGATTGCTCGGAGAATATACGGATGCAATTGCCATTATTGCAATTGTTTTTTTAAATGCCGGATTGGGTTTTTTCCAGGAAATGCGGGCAGAAAAATCGCTTCAGGCTTTGAAAAAACTGTCGGCGCCGACAGCGAAGGTGAAACGGGAAGGAAAATGGATCAAACTGGATGCACAGCAACTTGTACCCGGTGATATTGTGGCTTTGCAAAGCGGTGACCGCATTCCGGCGGATGTCCGGCTGATTGAAACAGAAAGTTTGTATGTGGAAGAATCTGCATTAACAGGAGAATCTGTTCCGGTAACCAAAAACAGCGATGCCTTGCCACGGGCTGACGTTTCACTGGGAGACAGGAAAAATATGGGGTATATGGGGACAATGGTTGTCCGGGGCCATGGAACAGGAATTGTGGTTCAAACAGGAATGGGAACGGAAATGGGAAAAATCGCCCATCTGATTGAGAAAACAGAATCGATGGATACTCCGCTCAAGCACAGGCTGGAACAGCTTGGCAAGGTATTGATTGTTGTTGCTTTCTTTTTGACTGCACTTGTGGTGGTTACGGGAATCTATCACGGTCATGACGCATATAAAATGTTTTTGGCCGGGGTGTCTCTGGCAGTGGCTGCCATTCCTGAGGGATTGCCGGCAATCGTTACGATAGCCCTGGCTTTGGGTGTACACCGGATGATTAAACGGCATGCCATTGTCCGCAAGCTTCCATCTGTGGAAACATTGGGTTGCGCCACCGTCATCTGTTCCGACAAGACCGGGACCCTGACCCAGAATAAAATGACAGTGACCCATATCTGGGCTGATCAGGCGTTGTTTCAGGTGACGGGTAATGGTTATGATCCCAGAGGAGAATTTATGCTGGAGCGGAAGAAGGTGAACATACAAGAGTGGGACTCCCTGAAACGGCTTATGGAAATAGCGGCATTATGCAATAACGCCAGATTTCTTCAAAAAGAGAAAAAAGGACTGCTTCATAAAAATGGCAACTGGGAAATAGACGGTGATCCGACCGAAGGAGCATTGTTGGTTGTTGCCCATAAAGCCGGCTTTGATCGCAAGCAGTTGGATCATCAGTGGAAACGGTTGAAAGAATACCCGTTTGCTTCAGAAAGAAAAATGATGTCGGTGCTGCTTCAGCATTCTTCAGGGAAACAGTTTCTCTTTGCCAAGGGGGCGCCTGATGTTCTGTTAAACAAATGCAGCCATATGGTTGTGGATGGAAAACAGATACCGCTTACAGAAGCAGGACGCAAAAAAATCATGCAAATGAATGAACAACTGGCAGGCAAGGCACTGAGGAACCTGGCTTTTGCCTACCGGGAAATCAGGCCGTCGTCAAAAACCATGCAGGATTGGCAGGCAGAGCAGCAGCTGGTTTTTGTCGGATTGGCCGGCATGATCGACCCGCCCCGTCCCGAAGTAAAGAAAGCCATTCAGCAAAGCAAAAAAGCGGGCATCAAAACGGTAATGATTACCGGAGACCATCAGAATACAGCTGTTGCCATCGCGTCCGAACTTGGAATCAAGCGGGCAAACGGTTTGACACTGACCGGACAGGATCTTTACAATATGAACGATCAAGAGTTTTTGAAAATCGTCAATGATGTGGATGTCTATGCCCGGGTATCTCCGGAACACAAGTTGAGAATTGTCAAGGCACTGCAGAAAAAAGGACATGTTGTGGCCATGACCGGAGACGGAGTCAATGATGCCCCGGCGATCAAGGCGGCTGATATTGGGATTGCCATGGGAATAGCCGGCACGGATGTTTCCAAGGAAGCTTCATCGTTAATATTGGCTGATGACAATTTTGCCACAATTGTCTCGGCGGTTGAAGAAGGACGGAATATTTACGAAAATATCCGTAAATTCATCAGTTATTTGCTGGCCAGCAATGTAGGAGAAATCCTGATCATGTTCCTGGCTATGCTCGCCAGTTTGCCCCTGCCGCTGGTTCCCATTCAAATCCTGTGGGTCAATCTGGTCACCGATGGTCTGCCGGCAATGGCTCTGGGAGTGGATCCGGCCGAGGAAAATACCATGTCCCGCAAGCCGCGCAACAGCCGGGAAAGCATCTTTGCACGGGGAGTCGGATGGAAAATTGTCACACGGGGCTTGCTGATCGGGCTTTGTTCGTTGGCAGCTTTCTGGATCACCTACATGGAAACCCCCGAAAATCTGGTGCGGGCCCAGACTGTTGCCTTTGCGACCCTGGTGCTGTCACAACTGGTATATGTGTATGACTGTCGTTCGCAAGGGACTGTTTTTCAGCGTACTCCCCTTGACAATCCAATGCTGGGACTGGCCGTATTGTCTTCAGCCATTCTGCTGGCCGTTGTCATTTACTATCCGCCGCTTCAGCCAGTTTTCCACACCATTCCGCTGGGGCTTCGGGAATGGATTCTGGTGATTGTCACCTCTACATTACCTGTGATTGTTGCAGGATTGGCTGATCTTTTGCGTCCGTCCGTTTTTCATAAAAAACCGGCCAAAACGGCTGTTGAAGGATAATTGGAAGGAGAAAAGGAAAACACCATGAACTTCACCAAAATGCACGGACTTGGAAATGACTTTGTACTGATTTATCAGACACAGGCGCCATCCTTGCCGGAAATGTCCGCATTGGCACAAAAAATATGTAACCGCCATCTGGGTGTGGGAGCCGACGGGCTGGTGGCGGTATATCCGTCTGCGAGCGCCGATGTGGCCATGCGAATTTTCAATAGTGATGGAACATTGGCGGAACAATGCGGAAATGCCATGCGTTGTGTGGCGAAATACTATTATGAAAGAATTTCAGGGGGAAAAACGCAATTTGCCATCGAGACAAAAGTGGGCATCCAGCCGGTCTGGATTCATGATGACAGAGGAAAGGCCAAAGAGATTCGGGTAGATATGGGAAAACCGGTATTGGCACCGGAGAAAATTCCCGTTTTGGCAACTGGCGATACGGCAGTGAACAGGGAAATCAGGGTGAATGACAAGACTTTTCGGTTTTCGGCGGTATCCATGGGAAACCCGCATGCTGTTATCGAAGTAGACGAAGCGGAACAATTTCCGGTTGAAGTGTGGGGTCCCTTGCTGGAAACCCATGAAACATTCCCGCAGAAAGCGAATATTGAATTTGTGACCTATCATTCGCCGCAGGAAGCAACCATGCGGGTATGGGAACGCGGAGTCGGCCAGACTCTGGCGTGCGGGTCCGGAGCCTGTGCAACACTGGTTGCCGGAGTTCTTTCCGGCCGGTGTGAGCGGAAGGCAAAAATTCACCTGCTTGGCGGCGATTTATTGGTGAAATGGGATAAACAGGATCAGCATGTCTATATGACCGGACCAGCCGAGTTTGTGTTTGACGGGATATGGCCGGAGCAGAGCGGCCATATCCGCAAAACCTAATATTTTTTATCCCAGCGAAACGAGACAGGGGGTTCCTCAGATGAATCTCCTGTTCTTTTTGTTCGTTGTTTTCGTCGAAACCGGTAAATGATAGCCATAACCAGGCCGGCTGCCGCAATCAGGAGGATAATGCTCCAGGTGATCGGGTTGGGAATGCGATACATGACATAAATCGGATTGGGTTTCGCCGGATCGATATCCCATGTCAAGGTTTTGCCATCATCCTGAACAGTTGCCGCATTATGCTCCCTGGCTCTGAGCGGGGTTGTCAGATGAAATTGCAAATTAACCTGCTGCAAAAACCATTGACTGGCCTGATGCCGGTTGAATTGATCGGTCAGGTCGATGACATTTCGGTAAATGATGGAAGTTGTAAATATTCGGTTTCGGATCTCAACCATGTTGGCGGAATGATCCTTTTTCATGGCCGGAGAAGAAGCAAATGCATGGCTGATGGCCTGCAGGGATTTTTCGGGTGGTTCGTCCAAAATGCTGGCGATCTTTTTGGTGGCGATCCATCCCTGTTCAGATGAACTTGAAATCTCCCTGATCTGAAAACCCTGATCCCGCAATTGATTTTTGGTTTTTTCCAGCCGAGGCAACATCCATTCATTGGATAAAACTTTAATTTGATAAATTCCGGAACCATCTTTGTGAATGGTAATATGTACATCAGCATTGACACAGCCGGCTAATAAAAATACCAGGCAAAAAATCCATACAAAACTCTTTTTCTGATTTTTCATAAATCGCTCCTTTGACTTTGTATAAAATGGTGCTTTTGTTTAACAATGAATTATACACGCAATCAAAAGCCGGTTCAAACATGTTGCCGGGAAAAGTTTACAGGAAAAATGCAACAGAAATGAGACTATTTTTTATTTATTGTTTTTTGAAATGTGTATTTGGTTACATTAGAATGAAGGAAAACATACTTAAATGTAAGTATTTACTATTTCAGGGATTACAGAGCGAGGGAAAACCAATGAAAAACACCATCTCATTTGATTACACAAGTGCAAATGCTTTTTTGAGTGAGCACGAAGTAAAACAGATGGAGCCATCTGTTGCCATGGCTCACGATTTGTTAACCAAACGGACGGGAGCCGGGGCAGATTTTCTCGGCTGGGTAGAACTGCCGCAGAAATACGACCGGGAAGAATATAAACGGATCAAAGAGGCAGCCCGCAAAATCCAGTCAGACTCCGATGCCCTGGTGGTCATTGGTATTGGAGGTTCTTATCTGGGAGCCCGTGCAGCGATTGAAATGCTGACCCATACCTTTTATAACCAATTGCCCAAATCATCCCGCAAAACTCCGGAAATTTATTTTGTAGGCCATCATATTGCCTCTACATATGTCATGGATCTGTTGGAGTTGCTTGAAGACAAAGAGATCAGTGTAAATGTGATTTCAAAATCGGGAACGACAACTGAACCGGCCATTGCGTTCCGGATTTTCCGTGAATATATGGAAAAACGGTATGGCAGGGAAGAAGCGCGCAAAAGGATCTATGCCACGACAGACCGTGCCAAAGGTGCTTTGAAAAAGCTGTCCGATGAAGAAGGATATGAAACCTTTGTCATTCCTGATGATGTCGGGGGGCGCTATTCGGTATTGACTGCGGTCGGACTGTTGCCGATTGCTGCGGCCGGTATCGATATTGATGAAATATTGGCCGGTGCACAGGCGGGGATGGCCCTGTACGGATCTTCCCGGCTCGAGGAAAATGAAAGTTACCAATATGCAGCGGTCAGAAATGCCCTTTACCGTAAAGGAAAAACGACAGAAATTCTCGTCAACTATGATCCGGCCCTGCAATATTTTAATGAATGGTGGAAACAGCTGTACGGAGAAAGTGAAGGAAAAGACCGGAAAGGAATTTTCCCGGCATCCGTCAATTTTACAACCGATTTGCATTCCATGGGACAATACATTCAGGAAGGATTGCGCAATATATTTGAAACAGTAGTCTTCATCGACAAGTCTCGAAAACCGGTTATCCTGCCCGGCGATGAAACCAACCTGGACGGTCTCAATTACCTGGCTGGAAAAGACCTTGATTTTGTCAATCGCAAAGCATTTGAAGGAACGTTGCTTGCCCATACAGATGGCGGTGTTCCCAACCTGACGGTCAAACTGAGTGAGAGCAGCCCGTATGCCTTTGGACAACTGGTCTACTTCTTTGAAAGAGCTTGTGGAATCAGTGGATATTTGTTGGGAGTCAATCCTTTTGACCAACCCGGAGTAGAGGCATACAAAAAGAACATGTTTGCCTTGCTTGGGAAACCGGGCTTTGAAAAAGAAAGACAACAATTGTTAAAGCGGTTGGATTCATAAATGTCTCCCTGCAGCAGTGAATGGAACTCTTCTGTTCACTGCTTTTTCATATCTTTTTTGCGATGATATAAAGCAAGGGTACTTCCTGATCTGCCTTTTGGCCAGAGAAATATAACCTTTTCAGGCAACAGCCAGAGTTTTATTGAGCAGGCTGATTGAGTTTTTTTAACAGCTCCCGGTAAGATGTATGGTATCCTTTTCCGGCCCGGAACAACAAAAGGAGGGGTTCTGTATAAAGTTGCAACCGGAAGCATAGATTCATTATTGGATCTATTTGAAATTTCATGTAATAATAAAAAAACAGGTTGTTTCACAGCAGGAAAGATAAAGAACCATTCGTTCATACATGGGAGAGTTTGAAGAAACAGGAGGATTAGCGATGGATTGTTTGCAAGATCTGATGGAGGAACTGGTAAATGCAAATGGCGTACCTGGATATGAGCAAGGGGTAAAACAAATTGTCAAGAAGCATTTGCACCATTTGTCCGAAGAAATTCTTACGGATCGTCTGGGTGGCCTGGTTGGCAAAAAGACTGGGGATGCAAACGGGCCCAGGATCTTGCTGGCTGGACATTTGGATGAAATCGGCTTTATGGTTACGCAGATTACTGACAGCGGCTTTTTGCGGTTTCAACCGCTGGGAGGCTGGTGGTCCCATAATATATTGTCACATCGTGTTGTTGTACAGTCCCGCAAGGGGGAATATCTTGGCATCATCGGTTCGAAACCGCCCCATGCCTTGAAGCCGGAGGAACGAAGAAAAGTGATGGATATCAAGGACATATTTATCGATATCGGGGCAAAAAGCCGTTCCGAAGCAGAAGAAATGGGAATCCGCCCGGGAGACAGCATTGTGCCTGTATCCGACTTCTTTACCATGCAAAATGGCAGGATCTGGGGTGGCAAGGCTTTGGACAATCGCGCCGGTTGTGCACTGGCATTGGAAGTGCTGCGGCAACTGCAGGATGAGGCACATCCCAATGTGGTATATGGCGGAGCAACTGTTCAGGAAGAAGTGGGTGTTCGGGGAGCTGCCACCCTGTCGGAACTGGTGCGCCCGGATGTGGCTTTTGCTCTGGATGTCGGTGTTTCCTATGATATTCCGGGATTTGAGGGGCATTCGGGAGATGCGGCCATGGGAGAGGGCCCGTTGATGTTTATTCTGGATCATACGATGATCCCCCACACCGGTTTGCGCAATCTGGTAATGGATACCGCTGAAGAACTGGATATACCGCTGCAGGTGGATGCACTGATGGGGGGAGGTACCGACGGGGCAAGGTTCCATTTGCACGGGACTGGGTGTCCTACTGTCGTCGTCGGCTTTCCGATCCGCTATGTTCACAGTCACAATTCGCTAATGGCAAGAAGTGATTTTGAACAGGCAGCCCGCTTGTTGGTTGCCGTCATCAAGAAAATTGACAAGGACACTCTGGACAACTGGTTCAGGTAGGATTTCAGGAGATAACTGATTTTATCCGATAAGGCCTGGGTAATAGCCCAAGGGATTGCACATGCAACAGTGTAAAATTTACAGGAAGAGACAAACGGGTTCTTGCGTGATTTTCACGCGGATCCCGTTTTTTTGGTTCTGTTCAGGCTCCGGTTGACAATCAGGTTGTTGCGAATCAGAATGGATTTTCTGGACTGGTAAGGATTGGAATATCACCCGATTGAATAAATGTTAAATCTCACGTCCTCATTATTGACGGAATTTTTCGACCAGGAGGCAGCTGAAAGCAAGGACTCGGCAAGGTTTAAATTTATTTTGTATGCCGCTGTTTTTATATCGTTAACTAAAAAAAGCACTGCAGAGAGGTACGAAGATAAGGAAGATAGCCAACTTGCTGTGTCTAAAAGTAATCAATTATTATTTTTTTATACTAGTTGAAAAAACAATTCTAATTAATTAATATATATATAATTCTATTAAGTATTTTATACTTTTTATGTATTTTTTGAATTATTTCGAAAATCAAAGTATACAACACCAGTATGATAGGGGATAACAACATTCAGAAGGCAGCCAACAAAAACTGTTTTATTATTAAAAATTGCGCAAATAGAAAAATAATATTTATTGGCGCAATTTTCGCCGGTTTTGAAAAAATATTGCTGCGGCTTTTATTGAGTCCGTTACTACAGGAGGAATGGTAAAAGTGAGCTTGTTTCGAAAAAAAGATTTATCGGCTGCTGTGGCGGAAACACAAAAAAAGGGGCAACTGAAACGGGCTTTGGGACCGTTTGATTTAACCATGCTGGGTATTGGCGCAGTCATTGGAACCGGGATTTTTGTGCTGACCGGCACAGGTGCGCTGAAAGCAGGACCGGCACTTTCTGTTTCATTTGTGATTGCAGCCATTGCCTGTGCATTTTCGGCGCTTGCCTATGCGGAGTTTGCTTCAATGGCGCCTGTTTCCGGTTCAGCTTACACATACAGCTATGCCACTTTGGGAGAATTGATCGCCTGGATCATTGGTTGGGACCTTGTTCTGGAGTATCTGTTTGCGGTAAGCTCCGTTTCGGCAGGATGGTCGGGTTATTTCCAGTCGCTGCTGAGCGGGCTTGGAATTCAGTTGCCGGTGGGATTAACAGCCGCACCTGGAGCGTTGGGGGAAAATGTAACCACTTATTTTAACCTGCCGGCATTTCTCATTGTGATGCTTCTTACCTTTTTGCTTTCGCGCGGAATCACGGAATCCAAAAAGGCAAACAATATTATGGTTTTTATCAAATTAGCCGTAATTCTTCTCTTTATTTTCGTCGGAGTCAAGTATGTCAGACCGGAACATTGGGTTCCGTTTACCCCGTTTGGCCTGGAAGGAGTCTTCTCTGCCGCTGCACTCGTGTTCTTCGCATTTGTCGGTTTTGATGCTGTTGCAGCTGCCGCTGAAGAAACCCGCAATCCAAAACGTGATTTGCCAATCGGCCTGTTGTCATCACTCGCCATCTGTACCCTGCTTTACGTTGTTGTATCTCTGATCATGACCGGCATTGTTCCCTATATGGATTTTGAAAACAATGAAACCCATCCGATCTCCCTGGCCTTGCAAGTAGCAGGGGCGAATTGGTTTGCCGGGGTTATTGATCTGGGAGCCATTATGGGGATGACAACCGTGATGCTGGTCATGCTGTACGGACAGACCCGGATTTTCTTTTCCATGTCCCGTGACGGCCTGTTGCCCAAAGTATTTTCACATGTACACAGGCAATACAGAACACCCTATGGAAGCACATGGATTCTCGGGACAATTGCTGCCTTTGCCGGAGGATTCATTCCATTGGACCGATTGGCTGAACTGGTTAACATCGGTACCTTGTTCGCTTTTTCCGTTGTATCGGTTGGCGTAATTGTGCTGCGCAAGACACAGCCTGAGCTGCCGCGGGCATTTCGTTGTCCCGGTGTGCCTTTGGTACCTTTGATTGCGGTTGGAGCCTGCCTGTTTTTGATCTCAAAACTGAAGGTAATCACCTGGGTTGCATTCGGGACCTGGTTTGTTATCGGACTGGGTATTTACTTCATGTATTCCCAGAAACATTCCATGCTGAACGAATTATCATGAACAAAAAGGCATCTTCCTCCTGTTGAGAAGATGCCTTTTTTCATTTGTCATGTGGTTAATTCCTGATTGGCCGGTTTGACCAGTCCCGCTTTTTTCAGAACCGCCAAAACCCGGGTTCCCCTGGGGAGCAACCGGATTTCGTTTTCGCCAATTGTTCTTGTCAACAGCAACACAATCCCGTAAACGATCACGGCAAACAGAACCAGGCTGATACTCAGGATTCCGTTGCCTGCACGGGAAATTTGCAAAGGATCAAACCATTGTGTAATAAACAGATAAACAGACATCAGAATTATTCCCATCAGGCCGACCGATATTGCGGGTTTGGCGAACTGCCGTGTAACATCCAGGCGAAGCCCTGTTTTTTTGATAACCATCCACATATTTAGAGTGCAGACCACAATATAGGCAGTCACCATGGACATGGCTGAACCGGTGATTCCAAACCAGGGAATAAATACAAAATTGCCGGCCAGTTTCACGGCTGCCCCGATCATCAGGTGCCGGACAGGCAGTTTGTTGTAGCCCATCCCCTGCAGGATTCCGGAACTGGTTACGGCCAGCGTGCTGAATATGGAGGAACACGCGAGAACCGACAATGTCAGGGTTCCGTGATCATTTTCAAACATCAGTATGTTCAGGGGCCGGGCCAAAATGACCAATCCCATGACCGACGGCATGCTGACCACCAGTGTCATCAGCCAGGCCTGTTTGATTTTGTGCTTGACTGCTGCCATCTCGTGCCGGGCTATATGTGCTGAAATGGAAGGAATCAGGGCCAGGGTCAAGGCAGACGAAAAAGTGGAAATCACATTAACAAACGGTTCGCCCCGGCCATAGATACCAAACAGGGTATTGGCCATGCTTTGCGTGTTTCCCAGATTCATTAGCAGGCGCGGAACCGTAAAAGAATCAATCAGACTGATCAGCGGCAAAATCAGGGTTCCAAGAGAGATCGGCAGGGCATAGACAATAATTTGCCTGGCCAGTTTGGATAAGGGTTCCCGGCTTTTTGTATCTTTGGGCGGAGCCATTTTTTTAATCTGCCGCAAATCTTTTCTGTTGTACCAGAGAACAACCAGGAGGCCGCCCAGCGCTCCGGCAAAGGCTCCAAAAGTTGCACCAGCGGCAACAAGTTCACGCGAAAAATGGGATTTAACCATCCAGTATGTAAGGCCGATTACCACGCCGACACGAAGAATCTGTTCGACAACCTGTGAAATTCCTGTCGGCATCATTTGCTGGTGACCTTGAAAATATCCACGGTAAACCGCCATAATTGGAACAATTAATATGGCAAAAGCCAAAACTTTTAAGGAAGATTCAGTTGGTGGATTATTCAGCAATACATGGGAGATAAACCGGGCTCCAAAGAAAAGAATGGAGAAAGCAATCAGGCCGCTTAATGTTAAAATAAATGAAGCGGCTTTTAAAACCCGCCGCGCTCCATACTGGTCATTTCTGGCAAGCCGCTCGGCAACGAATTTGGATACCGTGATTGGAATCCCGGCTGAAGCTATCATCAGCAATATCGTATAAAAAGGGAAAGAAATGCGATACAGTCCCACTGTTTCGTCACCGGCAATGTTTTGAAAAGGAGCCCAGAATAAAGCACCGATTATTTTTGTAAATAAAGTTGCAATGCTTAGAATGACTGTTCCTTTTACCAGTTTGTTTGCCATTTTGTCTTCTTCCTTTGATCAAATTTTTACGGATTTATTCTATCAGGAATATGGCAAGAAGCATACCAGACGTTTTTGGAGAATCACAAAATATAATGAATTCCCGGGAAGCCTTTTTTCATAAAACAGGGATTTACAAGATTTTTAATGGATCTGGCAGGACAAGACTGTTTATGATAGAAAGGGATTAGAATAAGGAGAGGCTTGGATCATGGATACAAATATCAATGTGGTAAGTATGACGGGATATGGCCGGGGGGAGATCGAAAAAAACGGAATCAGAATTGTGACTGAGATCCGGACAATGAATCACCGGTTTCTGGATATGGTGATCCGCTTGCCCCAGGGCTGGATGTCGATTGAAGAATCAATACGGAAACAGGTGCAGCGTGTGGTTTCCCGGGGACGGGCCGATATATTTGTCACCATTGAAGGATTGATTCCTCCTGAACGCAAGGTGGAAGTTGATTGGGGGTTGCTGGAGAGCTTTGTTCAGGCGGGAAAAGTTTTGAACGAGAAATGGGGAATCGATGCAGATTTAACAATGGCTGATCTGCTCAACAAGCCGGAATTATGGCTGATTGAAGAGGTGAAGCCGGCCGTGGAGGGATACCACGATGCCCTTTTGCAATCGGTTGAAATTGCCTGCCAGGAATTGAAACTGATGAGGGAGCAGGAAGGCAGGCAGTTGGGGCTTGATCTGGCAAAGAGATTGGAACAGCTGGAAAACCATGTACAGGAAATGCGAATTTTGGCTCCAAAAGTGGCGGAACATGTTGGAAACAAATTGCGCAAACGGCTCAGGGAGTGGCTGGACAATGCCGATATGGATGAAGAAAGAATATTGACCGAAACAGCAATCTGGGCTGAAAAAGCGGATATCAGCGAGGAGTTGACTCGCCTTGACAGCCATATTAAACAGTTTCAGCAAACCTTGCAGAAAGATGAACCGATTGGCCGCAAACTGGATTTTCTTATCCAGGAGATGAACAGGGAAGTGAATACGATTGGTTCCAAAGCCAATATGCAGGCCATCAGCACATATGTTGTTGAATGCAAAAGTGAGCTGGAAAAAATGAAAGAACAGGTGCAAAACATTGAGTAATACATTGATTCTTGTGAGAAAACGGTCTAAAATAGCGTAGTAGGAAACAAGGTTTAAAACAGGCTCTTTCCCAACCAATTCAGAATATGGGCGAGGAGGCACCTCAATTTGGGTATTAAATTAATCAATATTGGATTTGGCAACATTGTCTCAGCGAACCGAATTGTTTCAATCGTCAGTCCGGATTCTGCACCGATCAAGCGAATTATTCAGGAAGCCCGGGAACGGGGAGTTTTGATTGATGCTACATATGGACGGAGAACAAGAGCCGTGATTATTACGGACAGTGATCATGTGATTTTGTCGGCTGTCCAGCCGGAGACGGTTGCACACCGTTTGGCAAGCAAAGAGCAACATGAAGACATTGTGGAGTAGGAAGGGCATATGATGAAAAGATATACTGCAAGCGAAGGTCTGTTAATTGTTATTTCCGGGCCTTCAGGAGTTGGAAAGGGAACCGTATGTTCCAGATTGCGCCAAAAAATGCCGGAATTGACCTATTCAATTTCGGCAACTACCCGTGCTCCGCGAGAAGGGGAAGTGGATGGGGTCAACTATTTTTTCAAGACGGTTCCTGAGTTTAAAAAAATGATTGAACAAGACGAATTGATTGAATGGGCGCAGTATGTGGGAAACTATTACGGAACACCCCGCCGTTTTGTAGAGGATACTATGGCAGCAGGACGTGATATTGTCCTGGAAATTGAAGTTCAGGGTGCCATACAGGTGAAGGAAAAGTTTCCGCAAGGAATTTTTATCTTTCTCGTTCCTCCGTCATTTGAAGAGTTGCGCCAGCGCATTACAAACCGGGGGACAGAGACTGAAGCTTTATTGGCCAAACGCCTTGAGGCAGCAAGTGACGAATTGAATCAGATCAAACATTACAACTACGTTGTGATCAATGATGAAGTAGATAAAGCGTGCGAATGTATTCGCGCCATTATAACGGCAGAACACTGCCGAACCGGTCGCTTGAAATTGAGCTGACGGGACAGTCAGGAAAAGATGGAGGTTTTGATCATGTTATATCCCTCAATCGATTTGCTGATGACAAAATCTGACAGCAAATATTCACTTGTGGTACTGGCCGCAAAACGGGCACGCAAGTTATTGGATGGCGAAAGCCAGCAAATCCAGCCCAAATCGAAAAAGTATGTGGGGATTGCCCTGGAAGAGATTGCTTCCGGTATTTTGGTTCCAACAACCCGTACGGGCGCCAGGTAACGTGTTTGCCCCAAAAAAGCTTGAGGAGATTTTTCAGAAGCTTGTCGATCGCTTCTTTGCATAAAAATCTACTTCAAAGACAAGTTATTATGCAACCTAAAATAACAACCCTTTGAGGTTGTTATTTTTCTATATCAGTCCCGTGTGCTCTGCGAAACAGCAGATTGGATGAATGATTGCCGGTTGCTTGTGCTGTGTTATTGGAAACATGGATTTTGACTTTTAACCGGAATTGCCGGTTTTTGATGCGGTAAAATAGGCTAAAGAATTCTCATATAAGGAGAGAAAGGATTGTGAACAGCAAACGAATTGTTTTGGGAATTACAGGCGGAATTGCAGCATTCAAAGCAGCATCAGTGGCCAGCCAGCTGTCACAGCGAGGAGCGGATGTACGCGTTATAATGACAGAATCGGCGACAAAGTTTATCACTCCACTTACGTTGCAGATTTTGTCACGCAATCACGTGGCTGTCGATACTTTTGACGAGCATAATCCGGAAGTGGTCAGTCACATTGACCTGGCAGACCATGCAGACCTGTTTGTCATTGCACCGGCAACAGCCAACGTCATTGCCAAACTGGCGCACGGGATGGCTGATGACATGTTGTCAACCACCATCCTTGCAACAAGGGCACCAATTGTACTGGCACCGGCAATGAATGTGCATATGTATCAGAATCCGGCTTTGCAGGAAAATATGGCAATTTTGAAGAAAAGAGGCATGTATTTCATTGAACCGGATGAAGGGAAATTGGCTTGCGGTTATGTGGGGCAGGGACGGATGCCTGAACCGGAGCGGATTGTGGAATGGGTGGAAAGCTTTTTTGCCAGCCGGGACCGGCTTGCCGGCAAAAAAGTGCTGATTACGGCAGGTCCCACGCAAGAGCCGATTGACCCGGTTCGCTATATTTCCAATCATTCATCCGGGAAAATGGGTTATGCCCTGGCAAAGGCCGCGCATGAGGCAGGCGCGGAAGTCATTCTGGTAAGCGGGCCGGTTTCCCTCTCTGCCCCAAGTGGTGTGAAACGGATCGATGTTATTCGGACCAAAGAGATGAAAGAGGTTGTGCTCAAATACCTGCCTGATGTGGATGTCATCATAAAAGCGGCAGCAGTTTCCGATTATATGCCAGCAGAGGTGCTGGATCACAAGATGAAAAAGAGCAGGGATGAACTGACTTTGCGTCTGGTAAAAACAGACGATATTGCCAGCCTGGTAGGGAGATACAAGAAACCGCGCCAATTGTTTATCGGGTTTGCGGCAGAAACCGATCATGTGGAAGAATATGCGCGTGACAAACTGAACCGCAAAGGAATGGATTACATCGTTGCCAATAATGTGAGCCTGCCCGGATCCGGCTTTGGAAGTGACACCAATATCATTACCGTTTATAATCGCGATGGACAGGTGTTTTCACTTCCACAAATGAACAAGCTGGATGTGGCGCGAAGAATAATGACATTGGTTGGGGATTGGTTTGAAGATGATTGCTGAGGTAATTGTAGATGTACCGGCTCGGGCTGTGGATCGGCCATATGATTACCTGATTCCGGAAGAACTTGTTTCGGAAGTTCAGGTAGGCAGCCGCGTTCAGGTGCCGTTTGGACACCGGAAACTGCTCGGTTATGTGGTCCGGATCAAGGAGCAGCCGGAAACAAAAAAGGTCAGGCCCATCAGCGAAGTGATGGATATTTATCCGCCGCTTACTCCGGAACTGGTGGAACTTGGTTTTATGATGGCTGATGAATATTTGTGCCACACCATTACGGCTCTGCAATCAATGGTGCCTTCAGTCCTGAAAGGAAAATATCAGAAAATCGTCCGTTATTTGGGGAAGCAGCAGGAAGTGACCGAACCTCTTCTTGATCTGGTATGCAAACCTTTTTTGGACTATCTTGAGAAGGCAAAAGAATGTACCTGGGAAGAAGCCCTGAACTTCGGGGTGAGTGCTTCGATGCTCAGGCAACTGGCAGGAAGCGGGCAGATTGAACTGGAAGAGCGGGTAGGAGATCGGGTTACCACACAGAAAGTCACGATGGTAAGACCGGCAAATGCCGATTTCCTCAAAGAGACCATTGCTTCCCTGCCAGGACGGGCAAAACGGCAAAAGGAAGTACTGCAATTTTTCTTGTCAAATCCGTATGAAATTCCCATGTCTCAGCTGTTGGCCCGGCTTCAGGTGTCACGGAGCACAGTACAAAGTCTTGTGAATAAAAAAATACTGGTGGCCGTAGAGCGGGAGAAATTGCGGGATCCATACCGGGACCGGCACTTTCAGAAAACGGAGCCGCTCTCTTTGACGGAAGAGCAGAAAAAGGCAATCGCTCCCATAATGGATTCCATCCGGAACCGGCGAGCCGATGCAATTCTTTTGCAAGGCGTAACAGGAAGCGGAAAAACAGAAATCTATTTGCAATCCATTGCTGAAGTGTTAAAGAAAGACCAGGAGGCCATCGTGCTGGTGCCGGAAATATCGCTTACCCCCCAAATGGTGCAGCGTTTCAAAGGCCGCTTTGGCGAGCAGGTAGCCGTCTTGCACAGCGGATTGTCCCGCGGCGAACGGTATGATGAATGGCGCAAGATTCATCGCGGGGAAGTAAAATTAGCCATTGGTGCGCGTTCGGCCATTTTTGCCCCGTTCAGGCGGATCGGTTTGATCATTATTGATGAGGAACATGAATCTTCCTATAAACAAGAAGAAAATCCCAAATACCATGCACGGGACATTGCCTGGTGGCGGGTACAAAAGCATCAGGCCACACTCGTTTTGGGATCGGCGACCCCCTCCCTGGAAACCTACATGTATGCACAAAAAGGATATTATCGGCGGGTGGAGCTGACCAGGCGCGTGCATGGACGTCCGTTTCCGGAAATGCACGTTGTCGATATGCGGGAAGAACTGGCTTCCGGAAACCGCTCCATGTTCAGCAGACGATTGCGTGATGAGTTAACCCGGTGTATCCGGAGCGGTGAGCAGGCTGTTCTGTTTTTGAACCGGCGCGGATTTTCCACTTTTGTGCTGTGCCGGGAATGCGGGGAGTCACTGACCTGCCCCCACTGTGACATTTCACTGACATTTCACAAAACCAACCGCACAGTGCGTTGCCATTATTGCGGGTATACTGAACGTGTTCCGGAAGTCTGTCCGGCATGTGGAAGCAAACATATTCGCCATTTTGGCGTTGGCACCCAACGGGTGGAGCAGGAGCTGGCACGGCAATTTCCCGGGATTCGCGTCATTCGCATGGATGTGGACACGACAAGCCGCAAGGGGGCGCATGAACAGCTGTTGAAGTCATTTGGGGCCGGTCAGGCAGATGTGTTGTTGGGGACGCAGATGATTGCCAAGGGCCTTGATTTTCCCAACGTTACTCTGGTGGGTGTCATTGCTGCGGACACCATGCTTCATCTGCCTGATTTTCGATCGGCTGAACGTACATTTCAGCTGTTGACGCAGGTAAGCGGCCGGGCGGGCAGGCATGAGAAACCGGGAAAGGTTGTGATACAAACCTATAATTCCGAGCATTACAGTATCAGTTTGGCTGCAAACCGCCGGATATTGTCCTTTTACCAACAGGAAGCCCGGTTGAGAAAACAGCATGCTTATCCACCCTATTGCGGTTTGTTTTCCGTTCTGATCAGCCATCCGGACCGGGTCAAGGTTATGCGCAGCGGACAGGAGATTGCCCGCCGCATTGGAGAAGACTTGCCGCCGGACTGCCAACTGCTTGGGCCTGTGCCGGCTCCTGTTCCGCGGATCAAGGATCGATATCGCCTGCAAATATTGCTAAAGTATTCTTTGGACAGCAAATCCATTTCCCGGATTAAAGACGGTTTGAGACAGATATTTTATATCATTGATGATCCTGATTTGAGAATAAATTTGGATCGGGATGGAATGCAGCCTGCCATCTCGTCGCCAACTTTAAAATGAGGGAGAAGGGAGTTTTTTGTTTTATGGCAATTCGTAATATCGTACTGTATCCGGATCCTGTTCTCAAGAAAAAGTCACGGCCGGTAACCAAATTTAACGAACGGCTTCACAAGCTGCTTGATGACATGGCTGAAACCATGTATGACGCCCCGGGGGTCGGACTGGCAGCTCCGCAGGTCGGGATCTTGAAGCGGGTTATTGTTGTGGATATTGGCGATGGTCTGATTGAAATGGTAAATCCGGAGATTGTTGAGCAGAGGGGAGAGCAGATTTCTCCACCGGAGGGTTGTTTGAGTATTCCCAATCTGCTGGGAGAAGTTCGTCGTTCCCAATGGATCAGAGTAACTGCGCAAGACCGGGAAGGCAATCCGTTTGAGCTGGAAGCGGAGGATTTTCTCGCCCGCGCCTTGCAACACGAAATTGATCATTTGAACGGAGTATTATTTATTGATGTAGCAACAAGGGTATTCCGTCCTGAAGAGGAGGAGAAAGCTTGAGCAGAGTCAGGGTTTTGTTTATGGGCACTCCGGATTTTGCGGTGCCCTCTTTGCGTGTGTTGCTGGAGCAAAAAGATCGGATTCAGGTCATCGGGGTTGTAACCCAGCCGGACCGGCCCAAAGGCAGAAAAAAGGAAGTGACGCCGCCACCGGTTAAAGTGGAAGCATTAAAATACGGCCTGCCAGTATTTCAACCGCAAAAACTCCGGTCAGAAGAAGCAACCGGGCAAATTCTGGAACTGAAACCGGAGTTGATCGTGACAGCTGCATATGGTCAGATTTTGCCAGAGGCTATTCTGGAGGCACCGGCATACGGGTGTATCAATGTGCATGCCTCACTACTGCCCAAATATCGCGGAGGTGCGCCAATTCACCATGCCATTATCAACGGGGAAAAAGAAACCGGCATTACGATTATGTATATGGTAAAAGCCCTCGATGCCGGAGATATGCTTCTCCAGCGGGCAATTCCGATTACAAGCCGGGATGATGTTGGAACAATGCATGAAAAGCTGGCAAGGTTGGGAGCCGAATGTTTGCGGGAGGTTCTCCCGCAGCTGCTGGATGGAACGGTTCAGGCTGTTCCGCAGGATGAATCACTTGTTTCGTTTGCCCCCAATATTACACGGGAAGATGAAAGACTGGACTGGTCTCGTTCAGCCAGGCAGCTTGAATGGCAGGTGCGCGGGCTGTGCCCGTGGCCGGGTGCATTTACGATCTGGAAAGAGAAGCCGTTTAAGGTATGGAAGGCCGTTAGTGTGGATCAGGAAGTGGATCAGGAGCCGGGGACCGTGATCCAACTGAATGCAGAAGGAATTTCCGTTGCGACCGGAAAAGGGGTTTTGCGGTTGACCGAAGTACAGCCGGCCGGAAAAAAACGAATGACTGCCGAACAGTTCAGAAGCGGCCGGCAGATGAAGGCGGGAGATCGGTTTGGGGTCTGACAGACGGCAACCCGGTGCCCGCGAGACGGCGCTGGATATATTGGTCCTCCTGGAAACCAGACATGCTTACAGCAATCTCCTTTTAAACCAGGTGTTGGAACAGTCCCGGCTGGACCACCGGGACAAAGGCCTGGTAACCGAGTTGGTTTACGGGACGGTTCAGAGGTTAAACACGATCGATTGGATTCTGGACCAGTTGCTAAAAAAAGGAATCGGTTCTATGGAACCCTGGATTCGCCAGTTGTTGCGGCTTGGAATTTACCAATTGCTTTATCTGGATCGTATTCCGGAGCGAGCGGCCATTTATGAAACTGTCCAAATCGGCAAAAAAAGAGGGCACAAAGGGATTGCCGGTCTGGTTAACGGAGTTTTACGTTCTTTTCTGAGAAAAAAACAGCAGTTGATACCCAGACGCAATCCCCGGACACTCACGGAAAAGGCCCTAACGTATTCCTGTCCGGAATGGATGGTAAAACGGATGGAACAGGTATACGGCGAGGAAGAAACAAAGGCAGCGCTGCTTTCCTGCCTGAAACCGCCGAAAGTAAGCATCCGTGTCAACCGGTTGAAAATCGGACGGGATGAATTTGTGAAACAGTGGCATGAAACGGAAAAAGGAGAAGCCGAAGCATCACGGGTTGCCCCGGAAGGTGTCCTGATTCATCAAGGCGGAAATCCCGCCCACACTGCCTGGTTTCAGGAGGGATACTGTTCAATTCAGGATGAAAGTTCAATGCTGGTGGCACATGCTCTGGCTCCCCAACCAGGCATGAAGGTTTTGGATGTGTGTGCCGCACCAGGGGGCAAAACTTCCCATATGGCAGAAATAATGCAGAATCAGGGGCAGATTTTTGCATGTGATATTCATGAACACAAATTGTCTTTGATCCGATCCAATGTTACGCGTTTGGGGATTCATATTGTCTCTGCCCGATTGCAGGATGGAACCAGGCTGCATGAAGAGTTTGCCCCGGAAACATTTGACGCCATTTTGCTGGATGCTCCCTGTTCAGGATTGGGAGTGATTCGGCGCAAACCGGATCTGAAGTGGAGCAAGGAAGCCAAAAATATTGCTTCCCTGGTCCAGTTGCAGAAATCCTTGCTTGATTCTGTCGCTCCTCTGCTGAGACCGGGCGGTGCGCTTGTTTACAGCACGTGTACGTGGGAACCGCGTGAGAATGTGGAACAGGTTACCGCTTTTTTAAAACGGCATCCGGACTTTGCCCTGGACAGCCGGTTTGTAAAACAGCTTCCGCCGGTTGTAACAGGGACAGCCCAAACAGGAGAGGCCTGGGTACAAATATTGCCGCATCATTTGATGAGTGACGGATTTTTTATTTCACGGCTTGTGAAAAAAGGTTAACTTCCCTGGCGTGTAAGGTTCAAACCGGAACCAGTTGAATTGATCAGGCGAATCAGGTTGACCCTGTAAAGTTAAAGAGAATGACTCCTTGTTGCACAGCCGAAATGCAAAAAACTGGCTACGCCAATCTGGAAGCAGAAAAATTGTGATCGGGCTGATTGACAAATTGAATTTCCTTAATTTGTTTATTCCCCTGAAATATACAATTCAGGTCCCTTTCCCTGCGGGATTTATCGTCAGGTTCAGCATCAGCAGATATACTGCTGATGCTTTTTTGTGCCTGAATGTATGATTTGCTGGTATCGGTGACAAGTTATGGATGGTGATGAATGATGAAAAAATCAGTTCGTATTTTACGCAGGGAAAGAAAAAAACAGCAAAAACTGGAAGAGCACAACCAGAAGCAATTGGACCGGGCGATCAGTGACGAAGTTCCGATTTGCAAAGAAATCGAACAGAACATCAAATACATTAAGGAAATTTTGGGTGAGTCTTCGGATCTGGTTGTACGCCAGTTTAAAATACACCATTCTCAAATTACAGCAGCCGTACTTTATTTTGATGAACTCGTTGACAAGAACGTCGTGCAAAATTACCTGATTCGGCCGCTGATGAGGTTCCAGGAAAGTGAGTTGACTAAGCCGGTTCCCTGGGAGGAAATTGTCAACACGGTACAGGCGGGGGAGACCAAAGAGCTGGAACAGATGAAAAAGGCTATAGAAGGATTGTTAAGTGGAGACACTCTCCTGCTGGTTGAGGGTGCGGGGAAAGCACTGGTTATTGGAACCAAGGATTGGGCAACGAAAAGCATTGGCGATCCGCGGGCGGAATCGGTGGTACGGGGCCCGAGTGAAGGATTGAATGAGACGCTGGTTTCCAGTTTGGGCATGATTCGCCACCGTTTGCGCGATCCTTCGCTGCGTGTGAAATACCATACGATTGGCAAGCGGACCAAAACAACTGTCGCTGTTTTGTACATTGAAGAGATCAGCGAGGAAGATATTGTGAAAGAAGTTGAGAAACGGATCGATAAAATCAAGATCGATGGAATTCTGGAGACCGGCTACATTGAGGAGATGATCCAGGACCAGATCTGGACGCCGTTTCCCCTGATGCAGAATACAGAACGTCCGGATTCTGTCGTCGCTCACTTGCTGGAGGGAAAAGTGGCAATTCTCGTCGACGGTACCCCGCATGCCCTGATTGTTCCGGCTGTATTCAGCCAGTTTTACAACAGCCCTGAAGATTATTATGAGCGGTATTTGATATCCACTTTTTTGCGGTTTGTTCGTCTGCTCAGCCTGTTTATTGCTTTATTGCTGCCAGCATTGTATATTGCCTTTGTTTCGTTTCATCCCGAAATGATTCCATTCCAGTTGGCTATTGCGATGGCGGCCGGACGGGCAACCGTTCCCTTTTCTCCCATTATCGAGGCCCTGGTAATGGAAATCAGTGTAGAGATTCTGCGGGAGGCCAGCATTCGGCTGCCGGGTCCGATCGGACCGACGATCGGGATTGTTGGTGCACTTGTGATCGGGGATGCGGCGGTGTCGGCAGGACTGGTTTCGCCGGCTTTTGTTATCGTTGTTGCCCTGACAACAATCAGTTCTTATGCCAACCCCAATTACAATGCTGCTATTTCGGTCAGATTGCTCCGGTTTCCGCTGATGATTCTGGCATCCATGTTTGGATTGATCGGGATTATGTGCGGACTGATGCTGCTTCTGTTTCATCTTGTACAGCTCCAGACCTTCGGGATTCCCTATATGACCCCGTTTTCGCCATTAAATTTGCAGGCGCTCAAAGATTCCCTGATTCGGATTCCATGGCCCTGGATGAAGAAACGACCTGTGATCTACAGAACCCATAATCAAACCCGGTTACAAAAAGAGGGGAAAGAAAAATGAGTTATAAAACAGCATCCAAGGAAAAAATCACTTCCTACCAGGCTTTTACCCTGCTTTACTCCACTCTGTTTGGCGTGGGGGTAATCACATTGCCCCGGGATGTGGGGGAGAAGGCTGGAAATGATATGATCTGGATCATTCTTCTATCCGGATTGCTGGTTTTGGTACTTGTAAATCTGATCAGTCTTTTGTGCCGGCGCTTCCCCGAAATGACACTGGTACAGTTTTCGGCTGAAATTCTGGGGAGCGGCAAAAGACCGTGGACCGGAAAGATTCTGAGTATCCCGATTGTACTGATGTTGATCATTTTTTTTATTCTTGGTGTTACTACCGTCCTGCGCTTCTTTGGGGAAACGATTGCCAGTTCCATGCTGCGGCATACGCCGCTGGAAGCAATTATACTGATATTTATTTTGACAGCAGCCTTTGGGGCCGGTTCCAGAATTGAAGTAATCGCCAGATTGAATGAATTTCTGTTTCCCATCACACTGGCCCCGTTTTTGTTGATGCTTTTTGCAGCATTTCAGCGCGGGGATATTACCAATGTCCTTCCTTTATTTCAGATTGAACCCTCAAAAATATTCGGGAGCATCATGAAAGGAACCTATTCCTATGCGGGATACCTGGTCATCCTGATGTTTGCCGGTTTTTACGGGAAACCGGAACAAATAAAAAGGATTCACACCAGTTCCATCATGACGGTCATGTTTTCTTACTGGTATCTGTGTATCATTTCCCTCGGCGTACTGGGAATCGATGAAATCAACAATATTATGTTCCCTGTACTGGAAGTGGCCAAGTCGGTGAAGTTGGAAAACCTGCTTTTCGAACGGATTGAAGCGGCGATTTTGTCAATCTGGCTGGTCGCTGCCTATACATCGGTCCTGAATTTGTATTCTGCTTTTGTGCAGGTGATCATCGAGTTCTTCAGCTTGTCAGAGAAATATCGGCGCTGGGTCGCTTTTCTGTCATTGCCCGTATTCGTTTTCCTGGCCATGATTCCGAAAAATGTACCGGAAATAGGGAATTATGAGGATTTTGTCGGAGTATATGAACTCGGGGTTGCCCTGTTTATCCCGCTGGTTCTTTTGCTTGTCGCCGTGATTCGCAGAAAGAAAGGAGGAGAAGATCGTGAAGCGGCTTCCCCGTCGGAGTAAGAAATGGTTTGCCATGGCTTCTGTTCTCGTCTTGTCGTCCTTTTTGCTGAATGGTTGCTGGGACAGCAGGGAATTGGACAAAAGAACAACGGTTGCTGTCATGGCCGTTGACAAAAGCCCCAAGGGATACGAGATCTCGGTTCAGGTGCCAAACCCGAGTAAAATTACCGGGGGAGGCGGGGACGGAGGAGGGGGAGGAGGTGCCGAAGCAGTCGAAATCTTTTCCGGTGAAGGACGTTCTTTCAATGAAGCCGTGGAGCAAATTGAAACCCGGGTAAACTTCCCCCTGTTTATCGGACATATGCAAATAATGCTGGTCAGTGATGAGGTGGCAAGAGAAGGGATATTTCCTTTGTTGGATGCGTTGAGAAGGAGTCTGGAAATCAGACGCCATTTGTGGCCGGTAGTCATTCTCGGAAAAGCAAAAGATGCCCTGGAGGTAAATATCCCCCTGGAAGAAATCCCGATTGAGTATTTGCAGAGCCTGTTGTCGACCGGAATTAACAGCGGACGTTTTGCCTGGCAAGGGTTGGGAGAGGTTTCCGAAAATCTTGCCGATCCGGTGAGACAGTCACCTGTTCTCAATGCGTTTACTGTTACAAAAAACCGTTTTATTTGGGAAGGGATCGCCATTTTAAAACATGACCGGATGATTGGCCTTGTTCGCAAGCCGCTTGTCACCCCGCTGTTGCAGATCCGCAAGCAAAGGCTTGGCTGGCCCAAAGCGGTGCCCTGCCCGAATGGCCCGGGCCGGATTGTGTTTATGCCCCGCACGGTGGACAGAACAATTGATGTGTCTGAGAAGCCGCAGATTGATGTAACCGTGAATGTAGAAGGAGAAATTGCCTTGAAAGAATGCCCTTCGTTTAAAATGAACAAACCGGAGCAATATGAATGGGTGAATCATTCCATTGAAAAAGAATACGAGAAATCGGCAAACATGCTTTTGAATCAGGTGCAAAAAAAATACAAAATCGATATTTTCTTATTCGGAAAGCATGTATATGCCTATTATCCCAAACTCTACAAACAGATTGACTGGCAACGCAATTCTTCCCGGATTCCTGTCAACATCAAGTATGAGGTGGAAGTGAGAAGGATCGGACTGGAATCGGGCTAGGTGTGAATAAAATTCCGGCCCGGGAGGCATGTCTGCCTGGGTTCCCGTCGCCCATACCGGTTGTGACAGAAGATAAAAATGTTCTTCGGCTGTCTCTTTTCTTTCATTGGTACTGTGATATAATAAGAAAAGTTTTGAACAGACGTTCTCTGTTCAAACATGGTTAGGTAAAGGAATTGGTGAGACATTGCATGAAACCTTTTGCATATGATTTGGCTTATGAGAACTGGAAAGAGTGGATGAAAGAGCAGAATCAACCGGAGTTTCGAGCCGGACAGGTGATGGACTGGTTATACAGGAAACGGGTTGTTTCCTTTCAGGAGATGACCAATCTTCCAAAACCGTTGCGGCAAACACTGGAGGAAGCATTTTGCCTGAAACCGCTCAAAATTATTACCCGACAGGTTTCCAGAGATGGAACCGTAAAGTTTTTATTTGGCCTGAATGACCGGCATGCCATTGAAACAGTCATCATGCGGCATGATTACGGAATTAGTGTCTGTGTGACCACCCAGGTCGGATGTCGTATGGGATGTACATTTTGTGCGTCCACATTAGGCGGTTTGAAACGGAACCTAACCAGCGGCGAGATTGTTGCCCAGGTTTTGATGGCTCAAAAGTTTCTGGATCAATCCGATGAACGGGTTAAATCCGTTGTTGTCATGGGAACGGGCGAGCCATTTGAAAATTACGGGCCAACCATGCGCTTTGTGCGGATTATTAATGATCCTCATGGTTTAAATATCGGACAAAGACATATTACCGTTTCCACCAGTGGCGTAGTGCCCAATATCTATCGATTTGCAGAAGAAGACTGGCAAGTCCGGTTGGCTGTGTCTTTACACGCGCCCAGTCAGGAACTGCGGTCGCAGCTGATGCCAATTGCCCGCAGGTATCCGCTTGCAGAATTGTTGGACGCGTGCCGGTACTATTTGGAGAAAACCGGGCGTAGAATCACTTTTGAGTACGCCTTGATCGGCGGAAAAAATGATCAAAAAGAACATGCCCATGAATTGGGAAGTCTTCTTAAAGATATGAATTGCCTGGTGAATCTTATTCCAGTAAACTATGTTCCAGAACGCAATTTCAGGCGGACGCTGCGGAGCCAGATTTTTGATTTCAAGCGGATTTTGGACTCATATGATGTAAATTCAACTATCCGCAGGGAACATGGTCATGATATTGACGCGGCATGCGGACAATTGCGTGCAAAACATGAACAGGCTAGATACGGGGCAATATGCAAACAGGAAGATTATTTCCAAGGAAAACGCAAAGGTTGAGATAACGGTATTTCCTCTTTTTGATATTCAACCAAGGGAATACACGAAAAGGGAAAGGGGTAACCGGAATGGAGATAGCACGGCGCACAGATATAGGTCGTGTGCGTGATCTCAATGAAGACAGCACAGGCCTGATTGTGACCAAATCCGGGGCTGTGATTGCTATTGTTGCGGATGGAATGGGTGGGCACCTGGCGGGAGATGTAGCAAGCCGTAAAACCGTTGATACAATCGAAAAAGTGATCGCTGCCCAACCCTTGGATATCTCCACAGAAGAAAAAAGCAATCTGCTCCTTCATGCGGTAGGTAAAGCCAATGAAACAGTATACAATATGGCGTCAGAGAACAACAAGTACAAAGGAATGGGAACAACCGTCATCGCGTCAATTGTTGATACCAAAGAGGTTGTACTGGCTCATGTAGGGGACAGCCGTGCATATATACTGCATAAAGACGGACTTTATCAATTGACTGAGGATCATTCTTATGTAAATCTCCTGCAAAAACATGGGCAGATTACTGCAGAAGAAGCCAAAAACCATCCACAACGCAACATGATTGTACGAGCCGTCGGGACAAGTGAAGAAGTGGAAGTAGATTTGATCAACACCCCATGGAAACAGGGAGATACGTTGCTCCTTTGCTCAGACGGACTGACTACAATGGTTAACGAGAGGGAAATCGGGCTTGTTTTATCTTCCACGACCATGTCTTTGGATGAAAAAGCGGATCAACTGATCAAAATGGCGTTGGACGCCGGCGGGACAGATAATATTTCCCTTATTCTTCTAAGGCATACAGGAAGGTCAGCGACATCTTAATTGGGTTCAAGGAGGAACAAAGTGACCATGCAGATGGAAGGGAAGAAGCTGGGGGGACGTTATGAAATAGTCAGCCGCGTTGGCGGCGGGGGAATGGCAGTCGTATACAAGGCCAAAGACTTGCTGCTCAACCGCTTTGTGGCGATTAAAGTCCTGAGTGAATCCCTCAGTAATGATTCGGAGTTTATACGTCGTTTTAGCCGGGAAGCCCAAGCTGCAGCCAGCTTGTCTCACCCGAATATTGTCAACGTATATGATGTGGGGCGTGACCAATATACGCATTATATTGTAATGGAATTGGTAGAAGGACCAACACTGAAACAGTATATTCAGGAGCGTGGCTCGTTGCCCGTACAGGAGGCAGCGGCTATTGCCATCCAGATTTGTGACGGATTGGCGCATGCCCATGAAAACCAGATTGTACACAGGGATATCAAGCCTCATAATATATTGCTTGGTGCAAACGGACGTGCCAAAGTGACGGATTTCGGGATTGCCCGTGCAGCCAGTTCGTCTACAATTACCCAGCAAGGTTCGGTAATGGGCTCTGTCCATTATTTTTCTCCGGAACAGGCGCGCGGAGGAGTCATAGGAGAGAAATCGGACCTCTATTCACTGGGGATTGTCATGTATGAGATGTTAACGGGACGGTTGCCGTTTGACGGAGACTCGGCAATCAGCATTGCACTGAAACACCTGCAGGAAACACCCGAGGATCCGCGACATTTTAACAGCAATATTCCGGATGCTCTGGCTGAACTGGTCATGCGCGCACTCAACAAGGATCCCAATCAACGATTCGCTTCGGCACGCGAAATGATGAAGGAAATCCAGTATGCCGTCCAGTTGCCTCACCATATGGAACCCAATTGGGTGAACCAGCGAAATGGCCGGCAACAGGAAATGTACCAGACAATTCCGTTAACTGACAATGATCCGCCTGTAGCAACCAGAAGCTACGAGGAAGAAGAGTATGAGTCACCGGTTCAACGGCCTGAAATTCGTTCGGGACAAAACCGCCATGTACAACCTGCTTCCAGAAAGTCATTTGGTGACCGGACACTTGCCAACCTGGAACGGTTAAAGAGTATTCCCAATGAGGAAAAAACCGTTTTTCAACGGACGGTCGTCTGGCTGGAGAATGTGCAAGCCAATCTTCCGTGGTGGCAAAAAATGCTGTTTGGCCTGTTTACCATTGCTGTCATTGTTATGTTAAGTGTTTGGGGCTTTACCACCGTCTGGGGACTGTTTACCGGAGACGGCGGCAATTCGGCGGAAAACCAGGTAGTAAAAACCATTCCGGTATTTCAAACGGAACAACAGGCCAGAGATTTTGCCAGGAAGAATGGACTGGGAGAGCCTGATATAAGATATGTGGCAGATGAAGATCCCGGGAAAGTGGTGAAGCAAGAACCGGAGGCTGGAGCGACATTTTCATCTGACACTCAGATCAGACTTGTCGTCGGGCAAGAAGGCATTATGGTAAAAGATTATATAGGCAGATATGAGGACAGTCTCCCAAAACAGGAAAATGGCTATAAGATTAAGGCATTTTGGTGTGCGAATGGAACCGGGCCTAAACATACCGTATTCAAACAGAAGCCGGAAGCGGGTTCTGTGGTTAAAAAAGGCGAAACGGTAGAACTCTATCTTAATACCCCTTCGGTAAGAGATGCTACCTCAGGGTGTATTCCCGTAAAATAAAAAAGGAGGTCTCCCATGCCAATTGGACAAATCGTGAAAGCAATCAGCGGGTTCTACTACGTGCGTACGGATGACGGCAAATTGTTCAAATGCCGTGCGCGCGGTGTATTCAAGTTTGAAAAAAGGAAGTTGACCCCGTTGGTAGGCGATTTGGTAGAAATGGAACAGACGGGGTTGGACGAGGGCGTGGTGACCTCCGTTCAACCCCGTTCCTCTGAATTGATCCGCCCGCCGATTGCCAATGTTGATCAGGCGGTGGTGGTTTGTTCCCTGAGGCAACCCCGCTTTCAACAAATGCCGCTTGACCGTTTTCTGGTCCACAGCGAGCGCGAGGGATTGAAGATTGTGATTGTGCTGACGAAAAAAGACCTTGTCAAGGACAGGGCGGAAGAAGAAATCGGGCGGATTCGGGCTGTTTACCAGCCTGCCGGTTATCCGGTTATCGCTACAAGCATCAAGACACAGGAAGGGATCGGAGAACTGAAACAGTGCCTGAAGGGAAAAGTTTCCGTTTTTGCCGGCCAATCAGGTGTAGGAAAAAGTTCTCTTTTGAACCGGCTGTTGCCGGACCGGGAATTGGAAACGGGAAAAGTCAGCGCTAAAATCGGGCGTGGCCGTCATACCACGCGGCAAGTGGAATTGCTCCCTCTCCCGGAAGGAGGACAGGTGGCGGATACGCCTGGTTTTAGCCAGCTTCAGTTTAAAGGAATGGAAGCGGTTGAGCTGGGGCAATACTTTCCCGAAATTCGCGAGCGGTCTGCCGGATGCCGGTTCCGGGGATGTTTGCATATCAATGAACCGGACTGTGCGGTAAAAAGTGCACTTGAGCAAGGAGCAATTGACGGCAGCCGTTACCGGCACTACACACAGTTCTTGTCTGAAATCAAAGAAGCAATGGTCAGGAGGTATACATGATGATTAAAATTGCTCCCTCCATTTTGTCGGCAGACTTTGCCAATCTTGGAGCTGAAATAAAAGACGTGGAAAAAGCCGGGGCAGACTGGATACATGTGGATGTCATGGATGGTCATTTTGTGCCCAACATCACACTGGGACCACAGATCGTAAAAGCAATTCGACCGCATACAGAATTGCCGCTTGATGTACATCTGATGATAGAGGAACCCGATCGCTATATTGCCGATTTTGCCAAAGCTGGCGCCGATTTGATCACGGTCCATCAGGAAGCATGTCCCCACTTGCACCGTACCATTTCCTTGATCAAAGAACAGGGGGCCAAAGCCGGTGTGGTCATCAATCCGGCAACATCAGTCCATGTGCTGGAACCCATTCTGCCGGAACTGGATCTGGTTCTTCTGATGACCGTAAATCCGGGTTTTGGCGGGCAAAAGTTTATTGAAAATGTATTGCCGAAGATCCGTACCCTGCGTCAACAATTGGATGAACAAAACCTTTCCCATGTTCTGATCGAAGTGGATGGCGGCATACATTCCGGAACGGCCCGTTCGGTTGTGGAAAGCGGGGCCAATGTGCTGGTTGCCGGTTCGGCCGTGTTTGGACAGGCGGATCGGGCGAAGGCCATCCGGGATATCCGGAGAGCGGCGGGAGAATAATGGTATTATGTTGCTAAATACAGGAATTGCAGGTGAAACGATTCATGAACAGCAAGCGGCTTGTTACAATGGCAGAAGTAGCTTTAATGACTGCAATGGCCGTTGTTTTGAATAAATTGACCCCTTTTCAGATGTGGCCCAATGGCGGGTCTGTGACATTGTCGATGATTCCCATTGCGGCCGTCGCCTTGCGCCGCGGAATCAAGGCCGGTATCGTTTGCGGAGGGATGACCGGTCTGATTTTGCTTTTGATGGGAGGATTTGTCGTCCACCCGGTACAGGCGGTTCTGGATTACCCGGCGGCTTTTGCCGCACTCGGTTTTGCCGGCCTGGTTTCCTTAAAGGATCGGGCTGGAAATCGCAGTCTCTTATGGATGTCCATCAGTGTGGTTTTGGGCGGAAGCCTGCGCTTTTTTGCCCATTTCTTGTCAGGAGTTATTTTCTTCAAGGCCTATACTCCCGTCGGACAATCGCTTTATCTCTACTCGTTTCTTTATAATATGTCCTATATTCTGCCTGAAGTGATCCTTACTATTGTGGTGATGGGCTTTATCTACTGGTCGGCCCCGCAATTGCTGCAACGCCGAACCGGAAGGTGAACAGTGAATGGCATCAGGCAGGATTGTAGTCATCGCCGGTGGAGATCTGACCCAAACCGAACTTGATTTTATTCAACCGGAGACGGACTTTATTATTTCGGCAGATGCGGGGGCCGTACAACTGGAAAAGGCCGGACTACTCCCCAATCTGGCCGTTGGTGATTTTGATACAACCGGAATCGCTTATATGGAAGAATTACAAAAGAAAGGTGTCCAGGTACTTTCACTTCCGCAAGAAAAAGCGTTTACCGACATGCATTTTGCCTTGAATTGTGCGGTCAGGCAGAAACCCGGGGAAATTCTGATTCTGGGGGCTTTGGGAGGAGCGCGTTTTGACCATACATTGGCCAATGTCGGTCTGCTTGAATGGCTGGATGAACAGGGGATCAAGGCAGCAATTGTTAACCGGACAAACCGTCTCCAACTGATAACCGGGCCTGGGAAAACAGTGTTTTCTGCCATTCATTTCAAATATGTCTCGCTTATTCCGGTGTCCAAAACAGTGTCGGGAATTTACACAGACGGGCTTAAATACAAATTGTCTCACGAATCGCTGATCCGGGGTGAAACCAGGGGAATCAGCAATGAACTGTTGAAGGTGCCTGCCGTTGTCTCCATTGAGCGCGGCATTTGCCTGGTTGTGGAAAGCAGGGATCGGATCTGCAGACAGAATTGAGCTTGAGGCCGGTATGGGAAATATCAGTTGCCGGAAAATGTATGGATAATCTGGAGTGTGGGGATATGTGCTGCAACAGATCTGTCCGGTTTTTTCTATCGACCTGAGCCTGTGACAATATCGTCACAGGCTTTTTTAGTTTGCGCCGATAAAATGGGCTTGCTTGCCGGTGATTTTTCTTCATGTTCTAGGTACACATTGAAATCTATAGAATATAAATAAGTTGACTATGTGGCTATGTGGTCTCCTGCTATTTTCTTGTTCCTGATGAATTGCCGAATAAGGGGGGACAGGGGTGAAATTTTATACCATCAAACTGCCCAAATTCCTGGGCGGCGTTGTCAAAGTGATCTTGTCAGCTTTTAAAAAAGATCAGTGAATGCATACAAAAAAAGCACCTGCTGTGGTGCTTTTTTCTTGTGATCAAACGCGGGTTACCTTCCCGGATTTCAGTGCACGGGCACTTACATATACACGTTTTGGTTTTCCATCAACAAGAATACGTACCTTTTGGACATTTGCCCCCCATCTTCTCCGCGTTTTGCGGTGGGAGTGGCTGACTGTATTTCCAGCATGACCTTGTTTTCCGGTAATAAAACAACGACGAGCCATATTAACACCTCCTGCTTTTCTCTCGTTCCGGGCGAATCAATCATGTGAGCCAAATAAGGACTAAATACTTGGACATTTTAGCATACCTCCAGATTACTTGCAAGGAATGAACAGGTTCAGTATCATGATTATTGTTGATCTTTTATTCATTATGTTATTATTGTACAATTGTCCTAGTTAGCCAAAGAAGCCTCACGGCAGGAGGGATAGGAATGAGCGTAGAACTGTCAACTCAACTTGGGCAGATCGAAGTGGCAAATGAGGTTATTGCGACTGTTGCCGGAATAGCGGCCATGGATTGTTACGGGCTGGTTGGGATGGCATCCCGCAGTCATTTGAAAGACGGGATCACTGAACTGTTGCGCAGGGAAAACTTGAGCAAGGGAATTGAGATTCGTGAGGAAAACGGCGAGATTGTGATTGATCTGTATATCATTGTCGGTTATGGCACCAAAATCTCTGAAGTAGCCAACAATGTACAATCCAAAGTAAGATACACACTGGATCAGATTATTGGCTTGAAAGTGAATAAGGTGAACATCTTCGTTCAGGGTGTTCGCCTGGTGAATGAAGAGTAAGGGGGAGCACTGTGGCACAGCAACAAATCTATGCAGCACAGTTTTTACAGATGATGCGGGCGGGTGCTAATACACTTAACAAAAATGGAGAAAAAGTAAATGCGTTAAACGTTTTTCCCGTCCCTGACGGAGATACGGGTACCAATATGGGTCTGACGATTGCGTCAGGCGTCAAGGAGATGGAGAAAGTTTCCAATGCAAAGACCGTTGGTGAAATGGCACAAGCACTTGCCAAAGGCTTGTTAATGGGTGCACGGGGGAATTCCGGCGTTATTTTGTCCCAACTCTTCCGCGGCTTTGCCAAAGCGGTGGCGGATAAGGAATCCATTAATACACACCAGTTTGCCGACGCTTTCCAGCAGGGAGTGGAGACGGCATACAAGGCGGTCATCAAGCCTGTTGAGGGAACTATTCTCACGGTTGCCCGCGAAGCGGCAGAAGCAGGTATGAAGCGTTCATTGACAACCCATGACCCCAGGGAGATTATGGAGACCATTTTGACGGAAGCACGCAAGTCTTTGTCCAGAACCCCGGAACTTTTACCAGTGTTAAAGCAGGCAAACGTTGTAGATGCCGGAGGGCAGGGTCTGGTTTATATCTATGAAGGAATGCTGGCTGCTCTTTCAAGTGATGGTATCGAACCGTTGGAGGGGGAACAATCACTTTCAGAATCGCAATCGATTGCTGATCTGGCGCATGATAATGCCCAGTCCAAAATAGACCCTTCGGAAATCAAAAACGGGTATTGCACAGAATTCATGATTGATTTGACGACAAACCGCAGGGAAACGGAACCTTTTGCTGAAGGGGAATTCCGCAAGGAACTGGGGCAATTTGGCGATTCCATCCTGGTTGTAGCCGATGAGGAACTGGTCAAGGTTCATATTCATGCTGAATATCCCGGAACCGTATTGAATTTTGCGATGAAGTTTGGGGACTTGACAAAAATCAAGATCGAAAATATGCGTGAGCAATATGCGAATGTTACAGAAGGAGCCAGTTCACCGGCAGCCAAGGAAGGCGAGGTTCCTGCTGAAAAGAAAAAATACGGGATTGTTGCCGTTGCTGCCGGGAAAGGAATTGCCGAGATTTTTCGCTCCATGGGTGTCGATGAAGTGATTGAAGGCGGACAAACGATGAATCCAAGCACTGAAGATATGGTTCGTGCCGTTGAGCGCCTGCAGGCGGAACATGTTTTGATTCTTCCCAACAACAAAAATATTATTCTTACGGCTGAACAGGTGGAAGAAGTGGTTGAGCAGCCGGTAAAGGTATTGCCGACACGTACGATTCCACAAGGTTTGGCGGCACTGTTGAATTTTGATCCGGAAGCTTCACCCGAAGAAAATATGGAAAACATGACGAAAGGATTTCAGGAAGTAAAATCCGGGGAAGTAACCATGGCCATTCGTGATTCAAAAGTGAACGGTCATCTGATTAAAGAAGGCGATTTCCTGGGCATCCGGGAAGGGAAAATCGATATAGTCGGGGAAAATCTGGAAAAAACTTCTCTTGATTTGTTGGATATATTGATTGATGATGGTGCTGATATCGTTACAATTATTTATGGGGAAGAAATTGACGGAGAGCAGGCGAATAAACTGGCAGAAGCTTTAAAAACCCGTTATCCGGAGATAGAAACAGAAGTATATGATGGCGGACAACCGGTTTATCATTACTTGTTTTCCGTTGAATAGAGGGGGGAGCCTGGATGGAAAAGGTAAAGATTATCACAGACAGTACAGCAGATATTCCCGCACAGATGGCAAAAGACCTGGATATATCCGTAATACCGATCAATGTTCATGTCGCAGGCAAATGCTACCAGGATGGAGTTACCATATCACCCAATGAATTTTACCGAAAAATGCGTTCCATTGAAGAGCTCCCTACAACTTCGCAACCATCTCCGCTTGATATTGTCGGAGCATACAAAAAAGCGATTAACAGCGGGGCCAAACAGATCCTTTCCTTGCACATATCATCCAAAATGAGCGGTACTTACCAATCCTGCCTGCTGGCCAAGTCGATGGTTGAAGAAGAGTTTCCTGACGTCCGGATTGAAGTAATTGATTGCAAAACGGTTACATATGCGTTGGGGATTATTGCTGTCATGGTTGCACGGGCTGCCAAAGAGGGAAAAACACTCTCCCAGCTTGTTTCCCTGGCGTTGAAAATTCGGGATGTACAGATGTTGCTTGCAACCGTTGACACTTTGGACTATTTGCATAAAGGCGGCCGGATTGGCAAGGCCAAGGCCCTGGTTGGCTCGCTACTGAATATCAAGCCCATTATTGCCATCAGTGATGACGGAGAAATTACAGCCATTGAAATTGCCCGGGGCCTTAAAAAGGCCAACCAGAGAGTATTTGAACTGTTAAAGAAAAGATTTTCGTCCGGTCCCGTTGTCGTTGCAACCTTGCATGCAGACAATAAATCACTGGCAGATCTGTGGATGGAAAAAATCGAAGAGTTGCTTGATGTTAAAGAAAAAGTGACCGTTGACATCGGGCCTGCTGTTGGCACCCACGCCGGTCCCGGGACTGTGGCCTGTGTTGTGGTTCCGCTGGATCAACTTTAATCTGAAGTAATCTTGATTAGGAGGAGCTTATGAAATATCGTACAGTATTTGATATTATCGGCCCGGTCATGATTGGCCCATCCAGTTCCCATACTGCCGGTGCAGTTCGCATTGGCAAGGCTGCACGATCCATTTTCGGGAAAAAGCCGGTTCGTGCGGAAATAACGTTATACGGTTCCTTTGCCAAAACGTATCGCGGGCATGGAACGGATATTGCCCTGGCTGGCGGTTTGCTGGACTTTGATACGTTTGACAAGCGCATGGTTGAAGCTTTGGAAATCGCAAAACAGGAAGGAATCGATATTTCCTTTATTGAATCGGAAGAAATGGCAGATCATCCAAATACTGCCCGAATTCGCCTGGAAGACGAGAATGGCCGGTTTATGGAGGTTGTGGGGGTCTCCATTGGCGGCGGCAAAATGGAGATTGTGGAGTTGAACGGCTTCAAGCTCAGTTTGACAGGCACAAATCCTGTATTGCTCGTCTTGCACCAGGATCAATATGGAGTTATTGCGCGCGTGGCAAGCATTCTGGCAAAAAATGAAATCAATATCGGATTTATGCGTGTTTCACGCAAGGAAAAAGGTTCTCAGGCCTTGATGTCAATTGAAACAGATCAACCCATTGACGAACATGTGGTTTCTGAAGTGAAATCTTTGAAAGAAATTCATGCTGTAGCGGTTTTATAGACAGACCACCGCCGTTTTAAAAGATAACGGCGGTTTTCTATGAGAAGGAGTTGAAAACATGAAATTTCGTACAATTGCTGAATTGGTCGAACTAGCAGAAACAAACGGTCTGCCGATCTCGGAGATAATGATTCGCCAGGAATCAGAAATGACGAATCGTTCGCGTGAAGAAATTTTTGCGGAAATGGGAAAAAGTCTTGATGTGATGTGTGAAGCAGTGGAACGGGGATTATCTGAAGATATCCGGTCTCACAGCGGCCTTACCGGAGGCGATGCCAAAAAGATACAGGCATACCAGCAAAATGCCAGCATCCTGATGTCGGGAAGCACGGTTTTGAATGCGGTTTCAAGAGCGACTGCCGTTTCGGAAGTGAACGCGGCGATGGGAACGATTGTGGCCACTCCCACTGCAGGAGCATCCGGAATCTTGCCGGGCACCATTCATACAGCAGCAGAAAAGCTGAATTCCGATCGGGAAACGATGATAAGGGCATTATTTACCGCAGGAGCAATCGGGTTTTGCATTGCCAACAATGCCTTTATTTCCGGAGCAGCCGGCGGCTGCCAGGCAGAAGTTGGTTCAGCAACGGCGATGGCCGCAGCGGCAGTAGTGGAGATGGCAGGCGGTACACCTGCTCAATCAGCGGAAGCCGTCTCGATCGCCATGAAAAATATGTTGGGCCTGGTTTGCGATCCGGTGGCCGGCCTGGTAGAGGCACCGTGCATCAAACGAAATGCGATGGGAGCAGCCATTGCCATGGTTGCGGCAGACATGGCCATGGCAGGGGTAAAAAGCATCATTCCGACCGATCAGGTTATCGAGGCAATGTACAAGGTTGGACAAATGATGCCAAATGCATTGAAGGAAACGGCTTTGGGTGGTTTGGCCGCAACTCCGATGGGGAAAGCTCTGGAACAGAAAGTTTTTGGAAATAAAGAGATGAAATAATGAAACTTGAGGAGATTCCGGTAGAAGCCCTTCCCGGAGTTGGGGAACAGAAAAAAGAAGCCCTTGCCGAACTCGGAATAGATTCCGTTGCCGATTTGATGGGATATTTTCCTTATCGATATCAGGATTACCGTTTGAGTAATTTGGCCGAAGCGTCACACGAAGAACGGGTGACGGTTGAAGGACAGGTTTATGGTCAGCCAAGTGTACGCTGGTATGGAAAGAAAAAGTCAAGAATGACGTTAAGAGTGCTTGTAGACGGTATGCCGATCCAGATAGTCTGGTTTAACCAGGCGTTTCTGAAAAACAGATTTCGGATGGGGCAAACCATCGCCGTTTCGGGAAAATGGGATCAACATCGCTTGCAGTTAACGGCAGAGCGCACTTTTTTGAGCGAGCGTGAGAGAGAAAAGTTGCTGGGGCGTTTGGAACCGGTCTATTCGGTTA
>JBAVDL010000087.1:0-6103 GCA_049587175.1 Thermoactinomyces sp. | reverse complement strand
AGGGGCCAAATTTTTCGCTGTAAAATTTCATTCCGGAGACAGCTGCTTCATGCAAAGGTTTTGCTACGTCTTTCATATCCGCCAGATACCAGAGATTGACGCGAATACCGTTCCATTTTCCGCGCAGCACCTGATAATCTTTGGTCAGTACCGCCGCAAAGTCACGAACATTTTCCTGCCTGATTGTAAACCGGGATGGGCTGGTTTGCTCAAGATCCTGGCCGGTTGTAATTGCCCGGTATCCTTCCGGCAACTGAAAAGTTACTTCAAAGTCCGACATCTGTGAATAAAACGGATCTCCAGTTGTTGTATACGGCTCTGTATGCCATCCATCCCGGTCCCGGACCGCGAGCATCGGATACCATTGTGCCAGAAATGCCGTATTTTTGAACGTATTCAGGCGCATTCCTCCCCGGGGCAAATGCAACTGGAAGTCCATTTCGATCCGGGCAGATTCCCCGTCGGAAACAGCGCGCGGCAATTTCACCTTCATCACGGTTTCTTTAAAGCTGGCTTTTGCATCCCTGCCATCAACCTTTACCCCGGATACCTTGATATAGCCCGGTTTTTTCGGCTTTGATTCTTCACCATGTTTCCAGTTTCGGAATGCGTTGGGGTAAAGGCGGAAAAATACTTCCTCCTGCGGTTTTGTTCTTTTTTCCGGTAACGTGACAACCATATGTCCGCTTACTTCATCCTTTTCCGGATAATAGCGGGTATGAATCTGGTAAAACGGGCGGTCCACAACTGCTTTCGAAGCTGCTCCATAAGCGGGAACCCCTTTCAAATGCTCAAAATAAGGCACCATTCCGGCCAAAACCAGTACAGCCAGCATCAGAGACAGGCTAAACGAAAAAAAACGGCCTTTCATCTGCAGTCACCTCAATTGGTCAAATAGATTCCTGATTAGGATGACCTTTTTCTGAGGATTTATAACAGATGACAGCCGTTTCTTTTTTCATCGAAACCGCTCTTTTTCCGATACCCGGAATTTTCTACAGATTTCCCCGCCGCTTTTGCTCACGTTCAATCGATTCAAACAGGGCCTTGAAATTCCCTTCGCCAAATCCGCGTGCCCCTTTGCGCTGGATAATTTCAAAAAACAGGGTGGGGCGGTCTGTAATCGGTTTGGTAAAAATTTGCAGCAGGTATCCTTCATCGTCACGATCCACCAAAATTCCGAGCCGCTTCAAGTCTTCCACCTTTTCGTCAATTTGGCCGACACGGTCAATCAGGTTTTCGTAATAGGCAGCCGGGGTATCCAGAAATTCGACGCCATTTCCAATCATTGTTTCAACTGTTTTTACAATATCATTGGTAAGCAGCGCCACATGCTGGACGCCTGCTCCATGGTAGTAATCCAGAAACTCCTGAATCTGTGATTTGCGCTTTCCTTTTGCCGGTTCATTAATCGGAAACTTGATCCGCCCGGTTCCGTTTTGCATGACTTTGGACATAAGAGCTGAATATTCCGTGCTGATGTCCTTGTCGTCAAAGTGAATCAATTCCTGAAACCCCATTACCTGTTTATAATAAGAAACCCACTCTTCCATTTTTTCCACATTTCCAACCACATGATCCACACCGGTCACTCCAGCCGAACACGTCGGGATTTTTGCACTAACCGGAGCAAAACCCGGAGCAAACAAACCCTTGTAATTTTTACGTTCAACCAGGGTGTGGACGGTATCTCCGTACGTACCGACAATGGCCTTTTTCAAAACTCCCCGTTCATCTTCCACAACAAAAGGCTCCTTGACCACAATCGCTCCTCTTGCCACTGCTTCCGAAAAAGCACGTTCAACATCATCAACACGAAGGGCAATATCCTTTACGCCGTCCCCATGCTTTTTTACAAAAGAGGCAATCTCATGCTCAGGAGAATAGGCACCTGTAATCAAAAAGCGCACATTCCCCTGTTCAACCAGATAGGAGACCGTTTCGCGGTTTCCAGTCTCCAGTCCGCTATAAGCTGACAGACGGAACCCATAAGACCGGCAAAAATAATAGGCAGCTTGTCTTGCGTTTCCTGTATAATATTCCAGATAGTCCACGTCCAAAATGGGAAGAAAATCCGTATTATTTTTCACCTCTAAAGGTTTGCTTTTGCTCATAACAGAAATCCCCCGTCTTTATTATTTTATTATTCACTATATTCAGAATACATTTCCTGAAAAGACGACGCAAGCATCTATATTGATGCGTTGTCGCTTTTACGCAATGAAAGACTATGGAAATCTTCTGGAACCATGGCATAAATACATGTATTTTCCAACTGATTGTCTACAGAAACATTAAAATTTCGAAAAATCCCTTCCAGTTGATAGCCCAGGCGTTCTGCAACTTTTCGACTGCGTACATTTCGTTGGTCACAGCGGATTTCAACCCGGTTTGCTTTCAGAATCTCGAAGGCAAATACGGTCAATCCCCGCACAGCTTCAGTTATGTAACCTTGCCCCATACAGGACTTTCGGCACCAGTACCCGATTTCAAACTTCGGTACACTCCAGTCTATTTGATGCAAACCGCTGCTCCCGATAAAAACCTTCGTTTTCTTGTCATACAAATGAAAACGCAAATCTGTTTTTTCCAGAAACTTGCAGTGCGCCTTGCGAACACTGATTTCTGTCTTTTCTCTGGATGGGGGCGTTTGCGCCCATGGCATCCACTGTTTCAACAGATCCATCGTTTCCTGAATAGCCTCATACACTGATTCCCCGTCGCCAGGTAAAGGCATCCGGATCCATAACCGCTCTGTTTCAAATGAATGTGGCAAATCCATCAAAATGGGGGGAATTTGCTTCATTGGCCAAACTCTCCGTTTCTTCTGTATTCAACTTAATCATGACAGATAGTTCGTCAACCTCATTTTACAGGGCTAATAAAAAAAAACAAGCCGAATCCGGGACAGATTCGGTCAAAGTGTAAAACTGACCCTGAATCAGGTCAATTTTTAAAACCTGTTTTGGATAAAAGCTTCGCGCAGTTTGTATTTTTGGATTTTTCCATTGGCAGTCATGGGGTATTCATTTACGAAAATAATTTGGGAAGGAATTTTGTAATTGGCAATTTTCCCTTCGCAAAATTGAATAATCTCCTCTTTGCTGCAATCGGTGCCCTCTTTTTTCCGCACAAAAGCGACTGCTACTTCTCCGTATTTTTCATCCGGCACACCAACAATTTGAATATCCATGATTTTCGGGTGTTTATAAAGAAATTCCTCGATTTCACGCGGATAGATATTTTCTCCTCCACGAATAATCATATCTTTTAACCGTCCCGTGATTTTAAAGGTGCCATCCTCATTTCTGACAGCCAAGTCTCCAGTATGCAGCCATCCTTCTTCGTCAATCGCTTCCCTGGTTGCTTCCGGCATCTTGTAATAGCCTTTCATCACGTGATAACCACGGGTACACAACTCACCCTGTACCCCATCCGGAAGGGAGGCCCCCGTTTCCGGATCAACAATTTTTACTTCTACATGAGGAAGAGGCCTGCCAACGGTATTTATCCGAACTTCAAAGGGATCGTCCGTTCTTGTTTGTGTAATCACCGGTGATGACTCCGTTTGCCCATAAGCAATTGTCAATTCGCGTATTCCCATAACCTCTGTAACCTGACGCATAACCTCGGCCGGACAATTGGAGCCTGCCATAATTCCTGTTCGTAAATGGGGGAACGTTTTTCCTTGAAAAGACGGATGATTCAGTTCCGAGATAAACATCGTCGGGACTCCGTGCAAGCCTGTACACTTTTCTTTCTCCACAAACTCCAGCACCTTGCCGGCATCAAAGACAGTCAGCGGAACAATTGCTGCCCCGACACTGAAACAGGTCAGTGTCCCCAAAATACTTCCAAAGCAATGAAAGAAGGGAACAGGAATGCAGATCCGGTCTGCTTCTGTCAACTTCATGCATTCGGCAATATTTCGCGCATTGTTGATAATATTGTAGTGAGACAGCATCACACCTTTGGGAAATCCCGTTGTACCGGAGGTATACTGCATATTGATGACCTCATCGGGGTGCAGGGAATCCTGCCGTTCTGTCAATTCCCAATCATTTATATCCCTGCCCATTTCAATCAGGTCTTTCCAGCAAAACATTCCGGGAAAACGCCGATCACTGAGGAGTATTATATTTTTCAATTTTGGAAATTTTTTGCACATAAGTTGTCCAGGCTGGCAATACTTTAACTCAGGGCAGATTTCATAGAGCATATCAACATAACTGACTCCTTTAACTTCCTCTTCCAGGATCAGCGTTTCCGTATCGGACTGTTTTAGAACATATTCCAGGTCATACGTACGGTAATTGGTATTTATGGTGATCAGTACTGTTCCCGTCTTGCCGGTGGCAAATTGTGTGATCAGCCATTCAGGACGGTTGGAAGCCCAAATGGATACATGGTCACCTTTTTTCAAACCAAGCCCGATCAATCCCTTGGCAGCCTGGCAGACCTCCTCCTGAAATTCCCTGAATGTCCACCTGATCCCGAGATCCGGATAAATTACCGCTTCCTTTTGTCCATAAAGTTGTACTTGTTGATCCAATAATTCTCCCAACGTGTGATTGTACAATTCCACTGCTTTTCTGCCCTCCCGTATGCACTTGGATTAGCAACCGATTTCTCGCGCTATGATATTCCGTTGAATTTCCGATGTACCTTCTCCTATTTCAGTAAGTTTGGCATCACGGAAAAACCGTTCCACCTTATAGTCATGCATATAGCCCCAGCCGCCATGAATCTGCACGGCCTGATTTGCAACCTCCATGGCGGTTTCCGACGCATACAGCTTGCATATGGCCGCCTCCCTGGTAAACTTGCGGCCCTGGTCTTTTAACCAGGCAGCCTTGTACACATAGGTGCGTGCCAGTTCAATTTTCATATGCATGTCCGCCAGCTTATGCTGAATTGCCTGAAACCTGGACAGGGAACGACCAAACTGGACTCGTTCTTTTGCATATTTCAAGGCAAGCTCATAAGCTCCCTGGGCAATTCCGACGGCCATCGCTCCTATTCCGATTCGCCCGCCATCAAGCGTAATCAGGAATTGCTTAAATCCTTTGCCGATTTCCCCCAGAACATTTTCTTCCGGAACGCGGACATTTTCCAAAACCAGTTCAGTAGTATTGGAACTGCGCAAACCCATTTTTTCATAATTATCTATCACTTTAAAGCCTGGCAGATCCGTCGGAACAATAAAAGCAGTAATCTCCTTCTTGTTTCCATTGTGCCCGCTTACAGCTGTCAGGGCCAGATGGCGGGCATAACTGGCATTGGTTATAAAGCATTTGCTCCCGTTTATAACCCATCCCTGTCCATCTTTTACAGCCTTCGTTCGGGTGCCGCCAGCATCGGAACCCGCGTTTGGCTCCGTTAACCCAAATGCGCCCAGCGATTTCCCTTCGCATAAAGGAACGAGATACTTTTCTTTTTGCTCCTTCGTCCCAAACAGATAAATCGGCGCACAGCCCAATGATATATGGGCAGAATATGTAATACCCGTTGAAGCACATACCCGGCTCAGTTCTTCAACCGCTATGGCAAAACTGACCGTATCTCCCCCCGCACCCCCATATTCCTCCGGAAAAGGCAAACCAAGCAATTTGAGATCGGCCATTTTCTGCATAATCTTTTCTGGAAATTTCTTCTCGCGATCCCTTTCATCTGCTCCCGGTGCCACTTCTCCTTCAGCAAAATCCCGCATCAGAGAACGTATCATTTGTTGTTCCGAAGTCAGATCATAATTCATACTCTCCGCTCCTTTTATTTATCCGTTACCATTTCCAATTTAATTATAGTTTAATTTGTTTATTATATTCAAGAATTTTTAATTATTTCGATAATTATCGCCCTATAATTGTCGGAAACTTATTTGCAATGGGAGTTGAAAAGGGATAAAATTGAATCAACAAAAAAGAAACGCACCCGGTTGGGTGCGTCAAACCACCAAATTTATTCGAGGAAATCTTTTAAACGTTTGCTGCGGCTTGGATGACGCAATTTGCGAAGTGCTTTGGCTTCAATCTGACGAATCCGTTCCCGTGTCACGCCAAAGACTTTCCCGACTTCTTCCAAAGTGCGGGTGCGTCCATCATCC
>JBAVDL010000086.1:0-36776 GCA_049587175.1 Thermoactinomyces sp. | reverse complement strand
GTGCAATGGCGAGCCAAATCAGAACCGCTTCACACAGGATTCCCAGCACCATGTGAATTTGACTGGCTTCCCTGACGAGAAAAAAAGCAACTGACCACACTCCGCCAACCACAATCAAAGGAAGGATACTCCCGAGCAAACGCACTTTCCGTTTGTCTGCAGCCAGATCCCAACCGTTCTTGCGGCAAAAGGACTGTAATCGATGGTCCAGCCACCCGATCACTTTTCCGATTCCCACAACCGGGTGCAAAGAATTGCGCGGGTCACCCCAAATCCAGTCAATCAGTATCGCCAGTATAAACAGAACCGTGCAAGAGGCTGTCGTCATCCGCGTTCCTCCTCATTTTTGCCCCCTGATCACAGCATATTTTACTGCCTGGTATACTTCTTTCCCTATTGCATTTCCAAGCGGACTTGATAATCCTGCATAAGGATGCCGATATTCTCCCACTTTATTTTGTGTGGAAGCAATTACAATGGCATCCGTTCCCGTTCCGGTCGCCATTTTTCCATGATCATCTTTCACCTGCAAATCCTGCAAGGCTGCAGTTTTTGCTTCTGTTGCGGTAATCACCGCTCCTGTCATTGCCGCCTTCGTTAACTCGCCATCAATCAGCAACACAATATTGATCGTCCCCGGAACATAATTTCCGGTTGTCCTGAAAACGGGATATGACTCTCCGGCACGTGCTGCGTTTCCCACTCCTGCTGTCACAAATACTGAAAGCCGGAAAGTCTCTTCCGAAATGTGACGCCAGCAACCCTGTTCGATCCTGGCTGCTGTTAACAGCACAACGGTTTCTTCCAGAGGCAAACCTTGCTTCACCAGCCAATTCCGAATCTCCTGTTCGGGATCCTGCGCCGCATAGTCTATATCGACATGCCGGTTGATAATCCGTTTGCAGCAGGGCTGGCTGCTTCCATATACAGCACTGGACAAAATGGCTACTGGCAAAGAGGATTCAATGACCAGCTTTTCAGACCCCACCGACCATGAAACAGAATTGCCTGTTGTATGAAACCCGTTCATCTACAAAGCTCCCTTCTGACATACGGGTCCGCAAACAACCCACTCTAGCCCTTTTTTCTCAACCATCCAGCCGGAAGCATGCGGAATCTTTGTCTCCCAGAAATCATCCCAGTTTTTATAGATATGCCGGGCAAAAAACCAGCGAATCGGTCCGCCATGGGTAAAAACGGCAACCGTAGCTTCCGGATGATGGCGGCTTTCCAGCTCATCCAGCCAGCGTGACAACCGTTGGTGAAGGTCTGACAGACTTTCGCCGCCAGGAGGGGAAGAGTGAACAGGATCGTTCACCCAATTCCACCAGGCTTCCTTCGCAACTGCCTCTGCCTCCTGCCAGGTTTTGCCTTCCCAGATTCCAAACGAGCACTCTCTTAAAGCAGGGGTAACCTCCAGCGGAAGGCTTGGTTTCGCCTCAAGAAAAGGGGCAGCGGTCTGCAAGGCTCTTTGCAAATCACTGCTGGCGACAGCATCCACCTGTTCCAGGCGAACCAACCTTCCCGCCAACAATTCCGCCTGTTTTTGCCCGGTCTGGTTTAGGGGTTCGTCTGTGTGACCAAGATATTGTTTCTTGCGATTGGCTGCTGTCTCCCCGTGTCGAATCCACATCAGACGCATAAGGACTGCACCTCTGGAATGGTAAAAAAGAGCAGCCAGACCAGTTCACCAACTTCAATCATGGCTCCATAGATATCGCCTGAACATCCGCCAATGGCTTTCGTTGCTTTTCGCCCAATCCATCCCGCAGCCAGGAGTACCAGGAGTCCTGCCAGCAGACCAACCAGCCCCGGACCGATCACTGTGGGCAAAACCGTACAGAAAAGAGCCCAGCCTAATCGTTTCCAGTCCAGATACCGGCGCATTCCTTTTCCCAGGCCTTCCATTTTGGCATAAGAAAATAAACGAATTCCGACAACTGCCCCCATTCTTCCCCACACACAGGCCAGAACCAATACCATGGCAAAGGTTGAATCAGGAGCGTCCACCAGGACTATCAGGGTTCCCGCCTTTAGCATCAAAAGCAGGACTGCGGCCAGTACCCCCATTGCTCCTGTGCGGGAGTCTCTCATAATTTCCCTCATTTTATCAGGTTCCCTGCAAGAACCCAGTCCGTCAGCCATATCCATCCATCCATCCAGATGCAGGCCGCCTGTCAGAAAAACCCATGCAACAAGAATGAATAATGGTTCTACAGGGGAAGGAAACCAACCGGCAATCGCCAGATCAAACAGATACAAGATGAAACCCAGGACAATGCCCACAAGCGGATACCACATCGGACTTTTGTCAAAATCCTGTTTATCTGGCCGGACAGGTACAGGGATGCGCGTCATAAAAGCAAGAGCTTGAAAAAATGAATTCATTTTTTGATCCTCCATGGAACCCCGGCAACAACCAGCCATACTTCATTTGCCTGTCTGGCTATTTCCTGATTTACCCAGCCGAGTGCATCCTGAAAAGCACGGCTCAGCGGATGCATCGCCACTCCCCCCAAACCGGTTTCATCAGTGACGATGACTGCCTCGCGCTGTGCAAGGCTTTTCAACCATAAATGAGTTTCCCGTTCAACCCGCCGCCTCCATTCATCTTCACCAAATGTGGTCAGTCCATAGCTGACCCATGTCGTAACACTGTCAAGCAGTATAAAATGCGAGGACGGGATCTGCCCAATCACCCTGGCCAGGTCATACGGTTCCTCCACCACATCCCAATGGGAAGGCCGCCTTTGACGGTGCACTTCTATGCGCGCACGCATCTCTTCATCTTCAGCTAAAGCTGTTGCAATATATGTCACCTTGCCGGCATCCATGCACAATGATTCAGCAAAGCGGCTTTTGCCAGAGCGAACACCTCCAGTAACAAGCCGGATTCCCATTATTCCTCTCCTCCCATAGCGGCTAAAGTTGAAAGTGCTGATAAAAGCTGTCCATTTTGGCCGGGTTTTTTGATAGCTGTCCGGAAAAAGGTGTGATCAAGCCCCTCATAATCGGAACAGTTACGGATCAGCAACCCCTTCTCCGCCAGACGGGATTGCAATTCAGCGACCGTGCGGATCGGATTTGAAGGAGTCATGCGAACCAGCAAATAGTTTGCCTGTCCCGGATATACACGAAATCCGCGGAGGCGTCTGATTTCCCTGTACATCAGATCCCGCTCTTTGCGAAGCCAACCTTTTACCTGTCTGTCATGTGCCTGAAAAATATCATCCTGCAATACCGTGCAACCGATTTTTTGTGCCAGCCCGTTCACGCTCCACGGAATTTGCAACTTGCTGATCCGCGCAATCAGGGATTCATGCGCGATCATATAACCGAGGCGCAATCCCGGAAGTGAAAAAAACTTGGTCATGGAACGAACAACAGCCAGATGGGGATCTGTATGTGTATAAGGAATCTGCGACCTGCTTTCCCCGTTTTCCACAAAATCAATAAATGCTTCATCCACGACCAGAATGGTTCGGAAACGGCGGGCCAGTTCCCTCAGTTCCTGCATCTTGCCAGAAGACAGCATATGGCCGGTTGGATTATTGGGAAATCCGACAAACAGCAGATCAACTTTTTCCATGAGCAACGCCAGTTCTTCCATTTCCGGGACAAAGTCCTGTTCCCAGGCCGTGATCAGATGATCGACAGGAATCCCCCTTTTTTCCGCACACTTGCTGTACTCGGCAAAGGCAGGTGAAATCACCCCGACACGTTGCGGTTTCAATGACTGAATGATTAAATCGATCAACTCCGCTGCTCCGTTGCCCGGCAATACCATTGCCGGGGAGACCCCGTGAAACCGGGCTATCGCCTGTTTCAATTCCCTGGAAGCCGGATCCGGATAGCTGGAGAAAACAGGCATCCCCGTTTCCTCCAGCGCTTCCCTGATTACCTGCTTTACAACCGATGGCGATCCATACGGGTAAATATTGGAACTGAAATCCGTCCACCTGTCTGCTGACCTGCCGTACAATTCGCTGGCTGTGAGCAAATCCCCGCCATGACCGAACCGCTCAACGTTTGCCATAAACTTCCCTCTTTTCTTTTTGTAATGGTTTCAAACCCTGGAGTCTGTGAGTCCCAAATCAGCAAAAGTTGCCATTTCCCTGGCCAGCGTAACTGCTGTTTCAAAAATCGGCATTACCAGCGCTGCGCCACTTCCTTCTCCCAGGCGCATATCCGCTTGAAGCAAGGGTTTTTTGCCCAATTCCCTGAGGATCAGGGCGTGTCCCGGTTCAACGGAAACATGTGATGCAAACAGGTAGGGTTTAATCTCCGGTTTCCATCGTGCTGCCGCCAAAGCTGCCACAGTGGAAATAAAACCGTCCATGATAACCGGCATCCGGTTTTCCGCTGCACCTATGTAAGCTCCGGCCATCCCGGCGATTTCCAGTCCTCCAACCTGCGCCAGTACCTCAAGCGGACGGTTCGGATCCGGCCGATGTTTCAGAAGGGCCCTCTCAATTACCTTACATTTATGGGCATAAGCCGAATCGGAAAGACCGGAACCTCTTCCTGTCACCCGGGATACTTCCAATCCGGTCAATGCCGCGGCAACGGCAGCACCGGCTGTCGTATTGCCAATCCCCAATTCGCCTACTGCCAAAAGGCGCACTCCTTGTTCCCGCAGCCTGGCAACCGACTTTCTTCCTGCCTGAATCGCCTTCATCACTTCTTCATCCGTCATTGCCTTTTCCCGGCAGAAATTGCGCGTTCCGTTTCTGACTCGAGCATTGACAACCGACGCCGGCACTTCCTCCAGTTTGCTGCCCACATCCACAACGCAAAGTTTGGCACCCGCCCTTTGGGACAGCAGGTTGATGGCCGCTTTGCCCCGGTCAAAATTCTGCATCATCAGTGCGGTGACTTCCTGCGGATAAGCACTTACCCCTTCTGCGGCCACTCCATGATCGCCGCAAAAAATGACAATGGCTTTTTGCCGCAGTTCCGGAAACATCTCTCCCGTAATGCCTGCCAGACGAACCATAATTTCCTCCAATTGCCCCAGACTTCCAACCGGCTTGGTCAACTGATCAACATGTTGTTTCATTTGCTGGATCATTTCTTCCGAAACAGACGGAATTTCTATAACTTTATCCAAGTTTCCTCCCTGCTTTCCTGAAAATATGGTTCATCACAATTATAGTAAAATTTTATTGTGTTAGTTATTTGTTAGAAAATTGATTGTTGCAAGATGCATATCTTTTGTTAAAATATTCTTCAATTATATCTTTTCCTGATTGGCTTTGTTTTGGACGAGCTGAGATAAAAGATGAGGTGAGCAAATTGAAACCACGAACTTTATTTGAAAAAGTTTGGGATCGCCATGTGATTGAGCAGAAACAGGGGAAACCGGCGATTTTGTATATTGATCTGCACCTGGTTCACGAAGTCACTTCCCCGCAGGCTTTCGAAGGATTACGGCTCCAGGGGCGAAAGGTGCGCCGCCCGGACTTGACATTTGCCACGATGGATCACAATGTCCCCACCACTGACCGCAACAAGCCGGTCAAAGACCCCATTGCCCGGAAACAGATGGAAACATTGGCCAAAAATTGCGAAGAATTTGGTATTTCGCTGTTGGATCTGAACAGCGATCAGCAAGGAATTGTCCATGTGATTGGCCCGGAATTGGGATTAACCCTTCCCGGAAAAACCATTGTGTGCGGTGACAGCCATACTTCCACACACGGGGCTTTTGGCGCCCTGGCCTTTGGGATAGGGACAAGCGAAGTGGAACACGTTCTCGCTACCCAGTGTCTGCAGCAAATCAGGCCGAAAACGATGCGTGTTCACTTTACTGGAAAACTTCAGCCGGGAGTTACAGCCAAGGATGTGATTCTTGCCCTGATCAGCCAAATCGGCACAGACGGGGCAACCGGTTATGTTATTGAATATACGGGTGAAGCAATTGAGCAAATGTCGATGGAAGAAAGAATGACTGTTTGCAATATGTCGATTGAGGCCGGTGCCCGCGCCGGAATGATTGCGCCTGACGACACCACCTTTTCCTACTTGAAGGGACGGCCCTATGCCCCCAAAGGAACTGACTTTGAGCAGGCCGTTCTCGAATGGAAACAGCTGCGCACGGATCCCGGTGCCTTGTATGATGCATATGTGGAAATCGATGCTGCTTCCATTGCCCCGCAAGTAACATGGGGAACCAGTCCGGGCATGGGAGCGGACATTACCCAGACCGTTCCCGATCCATCCTCCTTTCCCTCTGAAACGGAGGCAAAAGCCGCGAAACTTGCCCTTGAGTATATGGGGCTGAAACCGGGTACCCCCCTGACAGAAATCCGGGTCGACCAGGTATTTATCGGATCCTGTACCAATTCCCGGATTGAAGATTTGCGGTCTGCTGCCAAAGTGGTTCAGGGCTACAAAGTAGCTCCGCATGTAAAGGCAATTGTCGTACCCGGCTCGCAACTGGTAAAACGGCAGGCGGAAAAAGAAGGGCTCAGCCAGATCTTTCTGGAAGCCGGTTTTGAATGGCGCGAGTCCGGATGCAGCATGTGCCTGGCCATGAATCCCGATGTCCTGGAACCCGGCCAACGTTGCGCCTCCACTTCCAACCGCAACTTTGAAGGAAGACAGGGACGCGGAGCAAGAACCCATCTTGTTTCTCCGGCCATGGCAGCTGCGGCGGCAATTGCAGGCCATTTTGTAGATGTCCGCAACTGGCAATATCGCAATCAGGAGGGAAAAATTCATGCAACCACTTAAACAGCATCGCGGAGTTGTTTGCCCGCTTGACCGGGCCAATGTAGACACGGACGCCATTATCCCAAAACAATTTCTCAAACGGATTGAACGCGCCGGTTTCGGACAGTTCCTGTTTTATGACTGGCGGTTCACGGATGACGGACAGCCCGATTCTTCGTTTGTCCTGAATCAGCCGCAATATAAAAATGCCAGCATTTTACTGGCACGAAAAAACTTTGGCTGCGGCTCTTCCCGGGAACATGCCCCCTGGGCGCTTAAAGATTACGGGTTTCGGGTTGTAATCGCCCCCAGTTTTGCAGATATCTTTTACAATAACTGTTTTAAAAATGGCATGCTTCCCGTTACGCTTCCGGAAGAACAGATTGACCGGTTGTTTGAACAATGCCTGGACACCGGAAACTATCAGATCACGGTTGATCTGGAAAACCAGGAGGTTCGGGATGATGCCGGGCACCGCTTTCCTTTTGAAGTTGACGCCTATCGTCGATACTGTTTGCTGGAGGGCTTGGATGATATCGGAATCACTCTTCAGTCGGAAGAGAAAATTGCCCAATACGAAGCAAAACTTCCTGCCTACTATCACATTCGGGCGTAAAGACAGCATGGGCATGAACCGTTTGAACAAGTGGTTCATGCCCATTTTATCAAGACCCCTTTTTCAAACGGGAAGATTGCCGGAGAAGTACAGCCATCGCTTTTTGGTATGTTTCCTGGTCAATCATTCCAAAATGCCTCAGTTCCTTTACTTCCTCCAGCATCAGTTCAATATCTCCCAGTCTGTCCCCTGTATAGATAATAGTGCCAAATCTTCTCAGGAGCCTTAGAACTTCTGTCATGGTTTGCATGGATGCTTCCCCGCTTTTCCTGTGTTAAACTGGATATAACCTCACGGAAAGAGGTGTTCTGTTTGTTTAACACCAATTTTATACCGATCAAACGAATGATTGGTGATTTAATCATTTCGCAAAAGAGAAATTATTGGGGGGCCACCCTTACAACGAAGGAATTTATCTTTCAAAAACCACATTTATCCTATCATATCCTGCTCGACGATGTAATCGGAATAACTCCTTACAAACTGAAAGAAATCCTTCCTGTTTGCGAACTGCCCCATATGATCCAGGCCAATCACACACACAACTACTACAAGCTGACAGCGGGAAAACTGTTCATCATCAACCGGCACGGCATTTTTGCCAAGGAAGCAACCGATCTGATTGTGCCTTTGAACTCCCGCCTGTTACATTATGTAGAAAAATATACTGATCTAACCGTATTACTTTAAAAAAATGCCCTTTTTAGCCTGGCCTGATGACTGCAGATAAACATATACCAGAAGAAAAGCCTTCAGGTGACTTCTTTGCCTGCTGCACGTAAACAATCAGGGGACAAGAACATCCATTCGTTTCAAAAAAGCTTTCTGAAACCGAAACAGAGCCTGGCCAATTCCGTCAGGCTCTTTTCTCTACCCGGTTCAACTGGGGAAGTGCTTTGCGGATTGCCAGAACAACCGGCACAGCAAAAATGGCCTTTGTCAGATCTCCCGGCAAAAAAATGATAAGCGAGGTGGTCAGAGTCGTCAGATTCACCGGAAGATCAAGAACCGTTACCAACCATGGAAATCCGGCCAGATGAATGAAAAGTACGCCTCCAATGATATGAGCCAGTCCGATTTTCCATCCTTTCAGCGCCCCTTTTCCAGCCCAGTAATCAACCATCCAGCCAATCAGCCCGGCCGCAAATATCCAGCTTAAAATATAGCCGCCGGTAGGTCCCAACAAAGCGCCGATTCCGGTTTTTCCTTCACTTAGAACAGGGGCTCCGGCAATCACCAGGGCAACAAACACAATCATGCTGATCATACCGCGTTTGGCACCCAGTACCGATCCCATCAGCATGACTACCATGGTTTGCAGGGTAATTGGAGCAGGCCCCACATGAATGGCAAACGTTCCACTTACGGCGAGCATGGCCACAAACATGGCGATCATTGTCATATCACGAATTTTCAAGGCAGACTTATTCATCGCAAAATCTCCCTTTTTTGTTTATTAGAAAAAATTATCCAAAACTCTTCTTTTAATCAAAAACTAAATTATTTTCTAGTTTATAAGATATCGATTGCCTGATTTATTGTCAACTGCATCAGATAATAAAGTATACAATAAAACTGCCTCTTGTTTAGCATCCGCCCTGCCCTCCTGTCAATCAACGCATATGATATAAAACCCGGGTTCAGCCAATTGGGAGTGAAACGCATGTCTCACCGAAAAATACAGGTACATCGCTTCAATGCGGCTCAGACAACACAGCATCCGGCTAATGTGTTTGTTTCCGTTTATCGCCACATTCGGCGGGGAGTCGCTTCGATCATGACTGAAGAAAGCAAGCCCCTTTCCTATGTGCCAATCCCGAAAAACCTGTTCAGCCTGTTTATGCCTGAACAGCGCGAACTGACTCAGATAAGGAACCATTTTGGCTCCGGTTTTGTCATTAACTCCAAAGGATACATCCTGACAAATGAACATGTAATAAAAAACGCATCACGCATCCAGGTAAAACTGGATCACCACAAAAAAAGCCTGACGGGGATCCCTGTATGGGCAGATCGGCAAAAAGATCTGGCCATTATCAAGGTAAAATCCCCGCGACCGCTGCCTGCCCTTGAGCTGGGCACTTCACAGAGCGCTCAGGTAGGGGAATGGGTTCTGGCTGTCGGCAATCCTTTTGGTCTGGAACAAACAGTCACGGTAGGTATCATCAGCGGAAAAAACCGGCCGCTCAGGGTTGAAGGCCGTTACTATGAAAATGTTATCCAGACGGATGCGGCTATCAATCCGGGAAACAGCGGCGGGCCCCTGGTCAATATTTACGGAAAAGTCATTGGCATGAACACCCTGATCATTTACCCGTCCCAGTGCATCGGGTTTGCGATTCCGATTGAGGACATCCGCCCCCATATCGAGCGTTACCTGCCAAAATAAACAGAACACGGGATGCAGGGAAAGCATCCCGCTTCCTTTTTCGGATTTCTACACTTCCAACGACTGTTTTCCTTTTCTTTTGCTCTGCAACTGCCACCAGACAGCAATTGCCCATAAAACAACAAGTACAAAATAAACCATACCCTCTCCCACAGAAGGGAAGTGAAAAACCTTCAGCACCTGACCGGTATTGATGATGACAATAAATCCGCCCACCAGCACACCGAGCAAATATGAGGGTATCACCCGAACGAGCCAGGCCGCAATTGGCGCTGCAATGACTCCGCCAATCATGAGAGCAGCCACCAAATAAGGATTAAACTGTTCCCAGCCAAGGAACAGAAAGAAGCCCAGTGAAGCCGAGACAGCAATAACAAACTCGCTTGTATCCACGGTGCCAATCACAACTCTTGGACTCAGTCCCTTCCTGCTTAACAGCATGGGAGTTGTAATCGGTCCCCACCCCCCGCCTCCAACCGCATCAAAGAATCCCCCGACGACTCCCAACGGCAACAGGTAGGAATTTGACAACCTGACTTCCTTTTCTGTTTCGGGACAAACATGAAACAAAAACCGCCACACAATATAAACTCCCATCAACAACAAAAAGCACGATACATATGGCTTGATTTGCTGTCCCGGAATCTTGCTTAAAAAAGCTGCTCCCACAAAAGCACTCACTGCACCGGGAATAATTAACTTAACCAGCATGTTCCGGTCTATATTGCCAAATCGCCAATGCGATATTCCTGAAGCAGCGGTGGTGGCAATTTCAGCAAGATGAATCGAAGCAGATGCCACTGCCGGAGCAACACCGAACAACAATAAAAATGAAGCAGAAGTTGCCCCGTAGGCCATCCCCAATGAGCCGTCAACAAGCTGGGCAACAAAGCCAATCATCGTCAGGATCAGAAGTTTTTTCATTTTCATCCCTTTCTTTATGTCCATTATTTATATCTATTTAATAAGTTTTTATTTTTTACAGAACGGGAGTTTCTGTACTTACCCATCTTCGGCTCCCGCTTTATCATTTCAACAACATTTGGTTTGCTTATACTCCGGCTTTTTCCCGCAGGCCTTCCATCAATACCTGAACCACTTCGGGGCGGGAAAATTCAGGTGGCGGCGCAATTCCTTCAGACAGCATTTTTCTTACTTTCGTTCCGGATAAAATGACATGTTCATCTGAACCATGAGGACACGTTTTAAAGGAAGTCATCCCGCCGCACTTTTTGCAATAAAAGCAGTGTTCAAAAAAGAGGGGGGTAATACCCAATTCCTGTTCAGAAAATTGCCCGAATATCTTCTGGGCATCATAGGTTCCGTAATAATCGCCGACACCTGCATGATCCCTGCCTACAATAAAATGGGAGCAGCCATAGTTCTTGCGTGCCAGGGCATGAAAAATTGCTTCACGCGGCCCCGCATAGCGCATGGCAGCCGGATAGACTCCCAACAGAACACGCTCTTTTGGATAATAATATTTCAGGATGGTTTCATAACTTTTCATTCGCACATCCGCCGGGATATCATCCGGTTTTGTTTCTCCGACAAGCGGATGCAAAAACAGGCCGTCTACCGTTTCGAGCGCTGCTTTTTGCAGATATTCATGAGCGCGGTGGATGGGATTTCTGGTCTGAAAGCCGACAACCTTCTTCCAGCCCTTCTGCCGGAAAATGGCCCGTGTTTCCGCCGGATCATAAAGACAGTCCTGAAACGGATGGCAAGGCCGTTTCAAGAGCCAGATCTCCCCTCCCGCCTTTAGCGGTGATTCCTGGTATAGTGAGGCTACCCCCGGATGGGCCGTATCTTTCGTTTGATAGACCAGCTGTGCTTCCTCCCCGGGATCTGTCCGGTAAAGATCTTCAAGACGCATCACCGCAATCGTTTGCCCCTGTTTATCCGTAAGGGAAATATAATCTCGCCGGGCAATTTCCTTTTCCCGTTGCTCTGGCACTGGCAACGTTACGGGAATACTCCATACGGTTCCGTCAGCCAATCGCATTTGGCGGCAAACAGCCAGGTAATCCTTTTCCCCCAAAAAACCGGCCAGCGGTGAAAAAACACCTGTGGCAATACACAACAAATCCGACAAGATCCGGTCTGAAACAGAAATCTTCGGAAAATAATCCGCCCGCTCCAGCCAGTCTTTTTTCTCTTCACCTGTCAGCACCCGGTTGACCAATGTTCCTCCATGCGGGACGATCATATCTTCCATAATTTCTGCTCCTCTCATCTCTTTTTCTTGACTGTGATCAATAAAACAACAATCATCAGCATACGCATGCATCCGGTATTTTTTACGTTAACCGTCGCGCCTGCCAAAACGCCGGGAATAGAATCAATCAAAAGCCACGTCACAAAGGAAAGCGGGACGGGAGGTACCGGTCAGCAAAAATACCATAAACAGACAGCTGCCTCCCGCAGAAATGATTCCCACCATTAATCCTCCGGAAAAGCCTGCCCGGCATTAAAGCCAAAAAACCGAATCTTCTGATAGATCTTCCAGCATCGAGTCAACTGCTGCAGCCAGTTTTTTCACTATATCCATTTTACCGTTTTCCGGTAAAAATATTTCCAACTGCCAACTGCTTTACAGCTGGAATAGACCAAATCTTTTCCCCCCAGCCATTGTCGGAGAAAGCCCGTACAGGATAAACCAACAGCGGGATCATTAACAGCCCCTCCTCCCGTTCCGCCAAACCGGTCACCCGGTCAATATCAGTTAACCGGGCTGTTATGAAGCCCGCATTCGATTTTGTCTGTACCCGACCACCGTCCGGCACGGCTATCCTCACCCGGGAGAACCGGCCTTGTGCATGGTTCACAGCCAATACTCGGGTAACGACGGTCATGCAGGGTATTGTAGGGAAGCTGATTTCTCATGATGTAATCCCAAACCTGCTGTTTGTTCCAGAAAGCCAGCGGATTCAGCTTGATTAATTGAAATCCCTGATCCCATTCCACTACCTCAGCATGAGCGCGGGTTGGCGCCTGCTCGCGTCGAATTCCCGTAATCCATCCATGATAGTTTTGCAGGAATTTTCGCAGAGGCTCTACCTTGCGCAGTCTGCAACAGCGATTGGGATCTGTTTTCCACAGTTCCTTTCCATAGACAGCAGCCTGCTCTTCCAGAGTGAGATCTGGCAAAACGCGAATAAATTCTTTTTGATATTTCCGGGACAAACGATCCCGCACTTCATATGTTTCTTTGAAATGCAGCTGTGTATCGAGATAAAAAACATCCAGATCCGGATTTACCTTTAATGCCATATCGAGCAAAGCCACATCTTCATAACCGAAACTGCAAGCCAGGGCGAGACTGGAAACCCCTAACTGCTCTGTCCCCCAGCGAATAATATCTTGCGGATGTGCATTCCGCAACCGGTCAGCAACGGCTTTGATCTTCCGATGATCCCTTTTCGCCTCTTCCCTTGACGCGGGCCATTTTCGCTGTTGAACCATGTCCCTTCCTCCTTCTTGCCTTTTAATGTCCAGCACGACAGAACCAAAAGCGGCCTCTCCTCTCATTTCCTTATACAGTTGGAATCAAGCGTTCACAAATGCGATCCAATTGCTCCTGAAATGTTTTTACCCCAACTCTTTCTGTGAAATCCTGAAATTTTTCACCTGCTTTTCTTTCCCTTTTATAGAATAAAATCAGTTCTTTCAGAACCGGAGCAATATAATCCTTGCCAATGCGCCCTTTCAACAGGGTGGCAAATTTCCCTTTGCCATAAAGATGACCTCCGATTGAAATGGCATAGGCATCCACCATTCCATTTTCCGTCTTCATTTTTGCCCCCAGCAGGCCAATATCGGCTATTTGCCGCTGGCCGCAGGAATTGGGGCATCCGTTTATGTGAAGGCGGAGCGGTTCATCCAGTTGTACATGATCATCCAGATACCTGATGATTTGTTCAACAAACCCTTTGGTTTCGGTCAAGGCCAGATTGCAAAACTGGCTGCCTGTACATGAAACCGTATAACCGGCAAAAGTTTTTGGAAAAGGGCTTAACCGCTTGAGCAAAGGTTCTTTTAACAAAGCTTCCACCTTTTCATCAGGCACATCCGGAATAATAACATTCTGGGTATTGGTAGTGCGCAAGGATCCTGATCCATACTGATCGGCCAAATCGGCCAGGGCGTAAAATTCGTCTGCAGAAGTACGGCCAATCGGTATATTTAATCCCACATAATTGAGTCCGGCCTGCTTTTGCGGATGAACTCCCGTAAAATAACCGGCATTCCACCCGATTACCTTATCCTCACCTTGTGCCGGATATTCTCCAATCTCTTTTTTTAGTACCTTCAGGAATTTTTCCGGACCCCAATCCGCCATCAGGAATTTCAGGCGGGCCCGATGGCGTTTCTGCCGGTAGCCATAGTCACGAAAGATCGTCAGTACACCTGTCGCAACATCAACCACCTGTTCAGGCCGGACAAACAGGTCCAGCTTCTCGGCCAGATGAGGGCGGTTGGACAGTCCCCCTCCGACCCAGACATGAAACCCGATTGTTTCTTTTCCATCAATCACTTTGACTGCCGGCGTAAAAGCCAGATCATTGATCTGGGCATGGCCCGGATTATAAATACTTGCGGAAACGGAAATTTTGAATTTGCGGGGAAGGTTGGAAAATTCCCGATTAAGAAGCAACTTTTTCCCGAGCTGGGCAACGATCGGGCGTGTATCCACCAGTTCATAAGGATCAATGCCGGCCAGCGGATTGCCGGTTATGGTGCGCGGGCAATCACCGCATGCCTCATAGCTGTACAGGTCAACTTCCCCCAGGCGGCGAAAAATATCCGGAAGATGCTGTACGCGAATAAAATGGTACTGAATGGCCTGGCGGGTGGTAATATCGATCAGCCCGCGGCCGTACTCTTCTGACAAGGCGGCAATCACCCGAACCTGACGGCTGTTCAGGCAGCCGGAAGGAACACGAATCCGGATCATAAAATAACCTTCTTCTTTTGGACGCTGCTGATACACCCCTGCCCACTTGAACAGATTGAATTTCTGTTCAGGGATTGCCGCAAATCCTTCTTTAGAATAAATATGAACAATTTCATCAATAATGTCTAAACCATCCTGTTCCAACTTCTGTAATTCCACTTCATTCAACTGACTGCTTTTTTCCGCCCAGGGCCATGTTTTGCTCATCCGCTTTTCCTCCTTATAAAAAAATCCCTTTTTCGCGGAGAAAAAGGGAAAATTCCTGTTATCCTTTTTCTCCCCATCTTCGAACAGATCTGTTCTCTGGATTTGGCACCGGTTTTACCGGTTGCCGAGGTTTCACTGGGCCAGTCCCTCCGCCTCTCTTCATGAGGATTGCAACCAATTAAATATACAATTCCTATAAACTAACTAAGATTTAACCGTTGAAACAAGAATACCAGACCAAAACAACAATTGTCAATAAGTTCTGATGCTTGCAAATAGAAGAAAAGCCCTCTGTTAATTGAGGGAAAGCGCTGCCAACAAATTTTTTTCAGGCAACAGGTATGGTGCCGGCAAGTCTCCAGCTTTTTCCCGCCAAACATTTTGGTTTACAATAGAGGCGTAATTCTTGACCTATCAGAATGCAGGAGAGGAGCTTGAAAATGGAACTTGTTGTATATCTGGCAGGACAGATTCATGATGATTGGAGAGACCGGTTGCGTAAAAAAGCGGAAGAACGTGGATTGCCAATTATTTTTAAAGGCCCTCAGGAAGATCATGACCGTTCGGATGACATTGGCGAACAAATCAAGGGCAAACAGCCCAATCCGGTCTGGCGTGACCATGTTGCATCTGAATTTAACAACTTGCGCACCCGGATCTGGATGCAAAAAGCGGATGTGGTGATTGCCCTGTTTGGCGAAAAATATCGGCAATGGAATACAGCCATGGATGCCTCAGCGGCAATCGCCCTGAACAAACCGCTGATTCTGGTTCGTCCCGAAAGTTTGCATCATCCTTTGAAAGAATTGAGCCAACGGGCCCAAGTTGTGGTTGAAACTCCGGACCAGGCTTTGGACGCTCTTGCCTATGTATTGGAAAACTAAAAAAAGAGGGCATTCCGAACCTCCCTCAAGGCAAGAAAAGAAATAACACATCCTGTAAACAGTCCTGAAGGGAGGCTCATCCCCTCCCTTTCCATCTGTCTATGTATCTCCCGTTATGGCGACTCTGCCAGTCTGGCCGGCGTATCTTCAAATACCACCCAATTCAGATTGATATTTAACAGCATGGTATCTTTTCCTGTCTCCTGGTCCCGGATTACAAAATAGTCACGTCCCACTTGCCGCAAAACCCCGTAAAAAACCTTGTTTGGCCATTCCTTGCTGGCATCAAAAGTCATATAGGCAATAATCCGTTTCCCCACATTTGCCTGCAACAAGTCTTCCGAAAAATTTCGTTCCTGCCTTTGCTGGGCAACCTGTGCACCAGGATAATTTATGGCATACGGATAGGACCAATACATCAGATAACTCCTCCTTGGTTAAAACTTGAACACAGCCGGACAATCCGACTGACTCGGAATATAAAAACAGTGGCTTTTGTACCTTCCGGAATGGGTTTGGTTAAACCAGGTTGGCGGACATTCACCCGGCGGCCTGAAAAACCACAACGCCCTTCTGGCCGGTTCATGCCGCTGGCCCCGAACCACTTTTTGCGCCAGTCGAATATCTTTCTGCCGGGCCGGTTGATAAAAATAGGGTCTTTGCACAGCCTCAAAACCGCCAGGAGATTGAAAAACCATTTGCTGCAGATTGCGAATTCCCTCAAAGTCAAGGCAATTGCCAAGGACACGGTTCACCCCTACATTTCCAACCAGGAGCATCCCCAATGGCCCGTCTCCTTCCGCTTCTGCCCGCATCAATCTTGCCAAAAGCTTTATGTGTGACTGAGGCGCCTGTATAATTGCCATCCTTTTCCCTCCTGATATCAGGGTATGTTCTTTATCAGCAAAAAAGTACTGGTTTGCTGTTTCTTTATGCCAGTTTGAGTGGAAGAAGGTTATTGAAGGCGATTGGCAAGGAAGGGAGAAGGAATTTTCACCTCCACTTGCCAAACAGTCTGATACGTTTTTCCTGATTTTGCTTGCTTTGCAGCGGTTTTGTGCTCGCTTTGTCTCTGAAAATGACTTCCAGGGACTTTGTCGATAGGCAGGCAAAAATTCATTTTTTGTTCATTGACAATTTGCATGAAAAAAATTTTTGCTGAAAAATGGCTTGGAACACCCTTTTGAATGGTGTATTCTAAAAGTAGGAGGTGGTTGGCGTGCTTCCCTTGATTCCAGGTTCACATCGTCCTTGGCGAGAAAAGGCCGCTTTTGTTTTCTGGAAATTCCGCAAATTTAAACATCATTTAAATGATCACAAATGGATTCTCTTCCCTTTCCTGTTTATCTCCTATTCCATTGAGCAAATCCGTCTGGGAATGTTCCCCCGTGTCGGTCTCAGGCTCCTGCGAACCGAAAGTCCGTTAGAACGAAGACTTTACTATGCGTTGCGCTCCAAATACAGGGAAGATTTGAAAACCCAGTATACAATAGGCTCCTACAAGGTAGATCTGGCCATCCCCAAATACAAACTCGCCCTTGAATGTGACGGAACAGATTTGTTTGTCAATCCAAAGAGCCAATCCCGCCATCAAAAACAGCAACACGACTTGAGAAAGCAAGGCTGGAAAGTAATGCGCTTTTCTCGCCGCCGTCTGTTAAAACAAATGGATCAGGTTGTTTTTGAAATTACAGAATATACAAATAAAAGAGCAACCGGCAAATTTCCCTTTACCCGTTAAGCAACCGGTATTTCTGCTCTTTTAATACGCCTAACCGGAAGTCTTCTGCAACCGGGAAGGCGTTTTTATCGGTTTGTCCGATAGGCAATTTTCCCATTTACCACTGTCATCAATGTTTGAATATCCCCCCATTCATCCGGGTCTGTTGCAAACAAATCCTTGTCATAGACAGTCATATCTGCAAAACAGCCTGTTTCCAGACGTCCCCGTTCCTTTTCTTCCCCTGCTGCACAGGCACTGCCCCGGGTATATAATGACAACGCCTGGCCAACTGTCAGTTTTTGTTCCGGCAAATATCCGGAATGCACCGGTTCATGAGGAGCCCGTCTTGTTACGGCTGCATGAATTCCCCATACAGGATGAAGAGGCTCGATGGGCGCGTCACTTCCCCCCGCACAGTGAATTCCGGCCTGAAGCAATGTTTTCCAGGCATAGGCATAAGGCAACAATTCTTTTCCGATTCGTTCCATGACCCAGGGGAAATCGCTGGCAACAAAGCGGGGCTGGATATCGGCAACAACCGGCAGACCTTGCAATTTCCTGATCAGGTCCGGACGCAGCAATTGCGCATGAATAAGACGATGGCGCAGGAAAGGATAGTCTCTTCCTGTTGCAAACGGGACAGCTTCCATGGCGCAAAGGACGTTGGCTGCTGCTTCATCGCCAATTGCATGAACAGCCACAGGCAGGCCCAGTTCTGCTGCCTTTTTGGCCAGCCTGGTCAATTCTTCCGTGTCATGAATCGCCATTCCGCGCCGGCCCGGTTCATCCAGATAAGGTTGGGAAAGAAGCGCCGTTCTTCCTCCCAGTGACCCGTCTGCAAAGATTTTTACTGCTCCCAGCCGAAACCATTCATTGCCCTTTCCGGCTGACCACGGGCTGTCAGCAAGCTCATCCATATACGGATGGTAAATCAGATGATGTGTTCGCAACATAACTCCTTCCTCATTCAGTTCCCGATAAATACGGATCATTTCCGATATGCTTCCGATAAAGCGGAGGTCTTCCGTATGGACGCCGGTTAACCCGCAAGCCAGTGCTTCCTGCATAGCCAGGCGGATTGTTTCTTTTTTTTCGGTATAGTCCGGTTTGGGTTGAACATCATAAAAAATTCGGGATGCATTTTCGTAAACCATGCCATTCAGCCGTCCGCTTTCATCACGCCCCCACGCGTCCTGCTCCAAATCAGGTTCATTTTCACTCACGCCTGCGATCTGATAGGCCCTCCGGTTTACGAGTGCGGCATGATGGCAAATACGCACCAGAAAAAGCGGATGACCGCCGCTTGCCTCATCCAGTTCATCCAGTGTGGGAATTTGCCCCTGCATTTCATTTTCATCCCACCCCATCCCCAGAATCCACTGTCCCGGCCGGGTTTTTCCGGACCGGATCCGTATGCGCTGCAACAATTCTTCTTTGGAGCGGCATGTGCTTACATCCAGCCAGCGCCTTTTTTGCCCGACTCCGGACAAATGCAAATGGCTGTCCACCAATCCAGGATAAACATAGCCCCCCTCCAGGTTGACCAACTGTACATCCCTTCGCCCATGATCCAGCAAGATGGATGCACTTTCTCCAATCGCGGCAATTTTTCCGTTTTTCACCACGATCGCTTCCAGGGAATACGGACTGGCTACCGGCCGGATGTGTCCATTATAAAAAATGACAGTCTCTTTCATCGACTTCCCTCACTTCCCGTCAATAAGGCAATTTTTATCTCTATCATACCTATCCGGTCTTCTGGACGACAAGTTGGCTGGAAACATTTTGCAGTATAAATCGAACATTCATTCGCATATAATAAAAACAAACATCTGTTCGCATAACAGGGAAGGAGATGAAAACATTGGATCCCGTCATATTTCTGGTCGACATGCAATCATTTTATGCCAATATTGAAAAATCACTCCACCCTGAATTGCGCCATCGTCCCGTTGTGGTATCAGGTGATCCCGAGCGGCGCACCGGGGTGATCCTTGCAGCTTGTCCGCTGGCCAAAACCTATGGCATCCAAAATGCGGATACTTTGCGGGAAGCGGAGGAACGCTGCCCCAATCTGGCAGTTGTCCGTCCCCGGATGGGGCTGTATCTGCAAATCTCCTTACGCATTACTGAAATCCTGGAACGTTTCAGTGATCTGGTAGAGCCTTACTCCATTGACGAACAGTTTGTCTCTGTTCATGGAAGTGAAAAACTGTTTGGTTCTCCGTGGCAAATTGCCCGCAAAATCCAGGCAACCATCCGGAATGAGCTGAACCTGTATGCACGGATCGGGATCGGACCCAATAAAGTGTTAAGCAAAATGGCCTGCGACAATTTTGCCAAGAAAAACAGGGAGGGCATTTTTTATCTTGACCGCAAAAACATGGAAACTGCCCTGTGGCCTTTGCCTGTGGAAAAAATGTTCGGAGTCGGAAAACGGATGGGGCATCATCTGAGGAAAATGGGGATTCGCACAATTGGGGATCTGGCACAATTTCCTCTGGAGCGTTTGCAAAAACGCTGGGGAATAAACGGGCATGTACTGTGGATGACAGCCAACGGACAGGACTTGTCTCCTGTCACACCGCATACCTTTGAACGGCAAAAAGCAATTGGCCACCATATTACTTTGCCCCGGGACTACCGCACAGCAGAAGAGATCCGGGTAGTCCTGCTGGAACTGTGTGAAGAAGTATGCAGCCGGGCACGGCACCATCACCTCCTCGGCCAGACGGTCAGTATCGGATGCCGCGGCGCCAATTACCAACTTCCGACCGGATTCCACCGCCAGTTGAAACTTCCGGAAGCGACCAACCAGACGATGGAGCTGTTTCAATCCGCCTGGCAGCTCTTTTTGCAGTTTTGGGATGGTTTGCCGGTTCGTTCTGTGGGAGTCAGCCTGAGCCAGTTGACATCTGATTGCAATATCCAGCTGAATCTGTTTGAAGACCGCGGCAAGAAAGCAAAATTGGGTTATATCATGGATGAAATCAAGGATCGCTTTGGCCCAACCGCCATTTTGCGTGCTGCTTCGCTTACCTGTGCCGGGCAGGCACTGGACCGTGCCCGGAAGATTGGAGGGCATTACCGATGAGTTCCATATTAAACCGCAAAAATCTCCTTTGGGAGGGAAGCCGCATGTTTTTGCCCGAACATCGGGAATCACTGTTAAAGCAGCGGGAACGGCAGGAGGATTTTACCCCGCCTGAACTGGATGAAGATCAATTGCAGGAAATAAACCGCATCATCCTGGAAGCCTTGCACAGTGATTTTCCGGTACTGGTCAGGTATGTAAAAAACAAACGGCTTCACCAATTATGCGGATTTATCGAAAAGATTCACCCCGATGAACAATGGCTTAAAATCGCCAATGGTCATCATGAAGAAATCATTCCCTTTTCTGCGGTTTGCGGTGTGGAAAAAGGATAGATCCAATCCCCTGAACCTGTTCCGGTTATCCGTTATGGCTGGTTGCATAACGCGGGGCAGGGCGCCGCCAGATTTGTGCCACGGTAAATGTAAGCAGTACAGCTGCTGCAAACCGCATCAACAGCACATAGTAAACCGGTATTCCAAGAGGAATAAAGACGACGGTATCTTCAATAACTGCATGGCATGAGGCCAGGAAAACAATAATGAGGGTAATGTCGCGTTTGGAAAGATTATATTCCTTCGCCTGTTGAATAATTAACCCGGCACCGAGGAACAAACCGGCCAACAGGCCGCTTGCCATCGTAATCGAACCTTCTTTGACAATTCCAAACGGCTTTAGCAAAGGAGAGATCCAGACAGCGATCCGGTCCAGCACGTGTAAATCCTTCAAAGCTTGCAAGAAAAGCGTTAACGGAATAATAATGACCACAAACTGAAGAATTCCCGATGCCGCTGTCCAAACAGCCGACAGGAGCATGTCCCCCCATCCGGAATAGGCAGCCGGTTCGCTTGCAATCAGGTTTATAGATGCCGGGTTGCTGCCTCCCTGCCAAAGCAGATTGACCATAAGGCCGGAGAAAACAGCCAGGCCGCCTCGAACCAGAACGGGAACCCAGACGGGCACTCCCACCTTTCGGCATAAAGCCGTTTCAATAAACATATTGTGTGAAAAACTCAGCATAATGGCTAAAATGAATGCCTGCTTTACTGTTAAATCCAGAGCGGCAATGGCCCCCAGGGCTGCATACAGATTTAATACATTTCCCAAGACAAGAGGAATAGCCGCTTCACCGCCAAGCCCAAACCAGGACATAAGGGGGGCCACCAAACCTGCCAGCCATGCGAGAATCGCAGTATGTTTGGCAATATGCACAAGAAAAGCAATGGGAAAAACAACCTTGCTCAACTCCACCGCTGTCTTCCATCCGGATTTCAAACCATATTTCCAGTCAATTTTCTGCAATATTTCTCCCCACTTTCTCTTATTTAACCTATTATTCCAAGTATGAAAAAACAACACTGCTGTGATTGTCATTTAAATCCATTATCTATTGCTATTGTTTACAGTGTATCGCAAGCTGCTATAAACAAAATAAAGGTATTCTTCCGTACGAATCTTTTTATATATGGACATTGGCTTTATATGACTTCATCATTACTTTTTTACAGAAAGATCATAAGCTTCAAGATTAAACCAGGCTTCCTTGTCACTTTTAAATATTTTGAATTATGTATCCATTATAGTTTATCTTACAGTTAGATGAAACTATTGACAGCAATAAAAGACACCTGTAAAGCATGCTATTTTAGTGATAAGAAATTGAATATCTTTTTTTGTAATATAATATCACATCCCAAATCAATCAATTTTCATCTCTTTTATCTTTTATAATCTACTTATCAAGCATAACAGGAAAGAAGCCCTCCGGAAATAAAGGGCTTCTTTCTTATTCCTGATCAAGCCTGAATTTTATTTCATCACATCAACATCTGGATAAGGTGCTGATTCATCCAGTAACGGTTGAGGAATACCTTTCAAATGAAGATCAAAAAACGCAGCAATATAATTTCTCTGGGCTGAAATCATTTGATTCGGATTAATTGTTCCGATACTTTTCTGAATGACTTGTTGTGAAATACTAAACTTGTGCTCAAGTTGCGGAAGCAAAGCAACGTAATCCGTAAAGGTAAAATGCGCTCCCTCAGGTACACTGATATCCAGCTTCCATCCACCTGAATTCTCCCAAAAAGACCTTCGATCTTCCGCAGTCAAGTGGGAATCGGCTTCTCCATCATCATTATAACCGGCATTCATCAGCATAAACGGACGGTTAAGACCGTATTTTGCAACAGGAAGTGGATCATTCGGCATATATCCCAGGGTTCCATCCATATTGATCCCGGCATCTACCCGATTATCCTCATACATCAATTGTGCAGATGTTGCACCGCCGGCAGAATGACCAAATATACCAACCCTGGATAAATCAAATGCCTTTTCAATGCCTGGCGGAAGTTTCCGCTGCTTATGGTCAGGATTGATTCCTTTCTGCAATGCAGCCAGTTGATCTAATATATACTGCATATCTTCCACTCTTGCATCGATCGCCTTAAGGACAACTTCTGCACTGAGTTTCGGAAGTTTCTGTGTTACCACACGCCCGTCAGGAAACTGGACTGCAGATGTCTCGTAAGTGTGATCTGCAGTAACTACGACATACCCTCTACTCGCCAATTCTTCAACTAATACCGTACTGAAATTTCTTGGAACTCCCATTCCCGGAGAGTATAAAATAACCGGCCAGCCTTTTTCGTGAAATGCCACAGGTGCATTCTGCCATGCGTTTAATCCAATACCCGTAAAGTCGATACGCCCAGGATCTAATCCAATCGTAGGAATTGTATTTACATCATAATGTTTTGCTGTGCCTGGTTGCATATACAAGGCTTTTTGTTTGCTTTTCTCCTGTGCAGGATACCAGACGCTAATCATCAGTTCCCTTGTCTTATTATCCATCCATGGATCAGTCCGATGATTGTCTACCAAATGCATTTCAGTAGTACCAACCTTATATTGTCCAGTAGGTTCTGGCAGATCCAAATGGATCTTCTCACCAATATCAGCCTGTTCTACCGATGTTGGTTCCCCAGACCAGATAAACATTCCAATCAGGGCAATGACACACATCGTAATAATAACAACAGCTATCCTTATTATTCGAGTCGATTCGCCGATCACCATCCTACCTATTGAGTTGACAGTTAATACATAATAAATTGCATAGATCATTATAAATATAGCTACGCATATAAGGACAGGAAGAACCAAATTTATACCAACCATTGCACTAAAAAGCCTTTTTAACAGATTTAAAATAATGACATAATGTGTAAGGCCGACGATCAATGGCAAAATAAAGATAAATGCATTTTGTTTAAAAATGGAACTGTAAATCTCCTTATAACTGACTCCAACTTTTTTAAGAATCTCATATCGTGTTTGATCCTCTGCAGCCTCAGTTAATTGCTTAAAGTAAATGATACTGCCAGTTGCCAAAATAAAAACCAATCCAAGAAATCCTAATATAAATATATTGAATGCTGCTTCTTCTATACCAAGCCGATATTCAGAATAAAAAGTGGATAGATTCGATTCCGGTGTTTTTATTGAAGCAAGTGCATTAGCTGTCTTTTTGGCAGTCTTTTGGTCTTGTACAACATATCCAACATAGTTAACAGCTTCCACCTGATCTTTTAATTTTTCATAGGAATCACCGTTAACTACAACCATCACATCTGGATAACTCCAATTGATCACTCTTTCTGTTGTCATGCCTGCAAATTCAAATGTCAGTTCATCCTTTTTCATGGGAAACGTAATTGTTTCTCCCTTATAATCAGAAAGTTCCAAGTCTGTATACATTGGTCGGATGGCAATCGCTTTCCCGTTTTCCATCGGTTCAAGTTCAGGAAGATGTAATACTTTGGCAACCTGATTATAATTATCTATCGATATGACTTTAACAGGATTCTCATCTGCTTTTATTTCTCTTTCGGATAAAATCTTTTTATTAGAGGATTTAGCTTTGCTTTTGACGACAGGAATTTCTATTTGAGTAACAACCGGATGTTCTTGGTCATTCCGGATAATGGAATCCACTTTATGATTGAATTCATCATTCTGGGAAATATACATATAACTAAATGGTGCTGCCAATCGTGATGTTTCCTCAAAACCATAATACATAGCAAACCCAACACTGAAAGCACATAAAGTTGCTGCAGACAATAAAGAAATAACGCATAAAGTGCGTGAATTGCCTTTAATTCGGTAAATCAGGTTTGATAAAATAACAAGATTCATCCCTTTATAATAGTTCCTTTTACTTCGCTTTCCCATTTTTAACAATACCACTACCATCGAAGAAAACAGCAATACTGTCCCCAGCGTAATACCCACAACCATCATACCTGTATTTTTAAGAACTTCTTCACTGGTAGACAGATTTTGAAACGCAGCCCAATATCCTAAAACCAGAAAAAGTACAGATAGTATGGTAGATCCTATCGATGCCCCGGGTTCCTGTTCTCCTTTTTTCTCCGCGTGAAACAGTTCTATCAATTTAAATTTATATATCAGTCGATAACCTTGGATGGAAGTAAATAAAATAATTGTTGTAAATACAATGGTCGTATTTGCAATAGCCTTTATGGAAAAAGTGATGCCTGTATTTACAGCCACATCCAGCAATTTAAGTAAAATCATGGTAAACAGTTTTGATAAAAAAGTTCCTATTGCTATTCCGGTAATCAATACAATTGAACCCATGATCAGATTTTCATAAAAGAGCATCTTGCCAATTGTTTTTCGCGGCAAACCAAGCAATGCATACAAGCCGATCTCTTTCTTGCGTTTTTTCGCAAAAAAATTATTTGAATACAATATAAAAACCGCTACAAACAATAGCAGTATCATCGATGAAATCAAGAAAATGGATTGCATACTTTCTGATGATTCTATACTCTTAGCTATTTGACTGCTATATTGCAAGGAAACAAAAGTATAATAAATTACCACACTAAAGAGCATAGAGACAAAATATACCAGATAGTTTTTGAAATTTCCTATAATATTTTTCTTTGCCAAATCAAATAATGTCATTCACGTTTCCTCCCAGCACAATCAAAGCATCCAATATCTTTTTAAAAAAAGCTTTTCTTGATACGTCTCCTTTTACAATTTCTGTAAATATTTTCCCATCTTTAATAAATAAAACCCGATTGCAATAACTGGCTGCAAAGGCGTCATGTGTAACCATTAAAATCGTTACTTTATCCATTTTGTTCAAGTTTTGAAAACATTCCAATAAATCCGTGGCCGACCTTGAATCCAAAGCTCCAGTAGGCTCATCAGCCAATACCAACCTTGGATTGGATATAATAGCTCTTGAAGCTGCCGTACGCTGTTTTTGCCCTCCTGAAATCTGATAAGGGTACTTGTCCAAAATATCGCTAATGTTAAATTTGTCTGCTGTTACTTGTACTTTTTTTTCCATCAATCCTGCATCCATTTTGGCTAGTGCCAAGGGCAGCATGATATTTTCTTTAACAGTAAGAGTGTCCAACAAATTGTAATCCTGAAAAATAAAACCGAGCTTGGTACGGCGAAAAGAAGATAACTGCTGTTCATTCATTTTCAGGATATCTTCTCCATCAATAATGATCTCTCCAGATGTAGGTTGGTCAATCGTGGCAATCATGTTAAGAAGTGTTGTTTTCCCCGAGCCCGAAGGTCCCATAATCCCAACAAATTCTTCTTCCCAGACCGTCAAATCTATTCCATGCAACACTGGAAAAGCATTGCCTTTAAAGCCATATACTTTTTTTATTTTTTTTGCTTCTACTATTTTTTTCATATATAAAACCCCTTCATAACAGGATATATTCACTCTTCTTATTTTTATAGTAATACCTTAAAGCAAAATAATCCCTTAAATAACCTTACACTAGCCTTTTCCAATCTTACATTTTTGTAACCATGTTAAAAACATGTTATAATGAGTGCATAAAAATTTAAACTTTTATGCGGGTCTCTTGTGTAGACCTTCCCTTTGATAAAATCAAAATGGAGAACAATCTTTGCCAATGATGATTGATGCGGATGCCTTTCAGCATACATCATCAATGCCTGCCTTGTTAAAATAACTTTTATTTTTTGGAATTAAGAAAGGCCGGGAATGAAAAATGAAAATAATGATTGTGGAAGACGATCTAACAATTAGAGATCTGCTAGGGGAAAGTATAGAAAAATGGGGATATAAAACTGTTAAAATTGAGGATTTTGGTCAAGTCCTTCAAATTTTCCTCAAGGAGAAGCCTCACCTTGTCCTGATGGATATTAATTTACCTTTTTTTGACGGGTTTTACTGGTGTAACAAAATCAGAGAGGTCTCTAAAGTACCTATTATCTTTCTTTCTTCCCGTAATACGCCCATGGATATGGTTATGGCCATGAATTTGGGAGGAGATGACTTTATTCAAAAACCCTTTTATGAAGAAGTACTGATTGCCAAAATTAAGGCCCTGTTGCGCAGGACATATTCTTATATTGAAACACCTGCCAATATCAATGAACATGACGGAGTTATATTAAACCTGGATAATGGAAATGTAATGTACGGAGAGCAAAAAACAGAACTTACAAAAAACGAGTTCAGGATCTTGAATATTCTTATGCAAAATAAAGGTAAGGCTGTAAGCAGAGAAAAGATTATACAAAGCCTTTGGGAAAATGAAAGCTTTGTAGATGATAATACGCTAACTGTAAATATTGCCCGTATTCGCAGAAAGCTGACTGATATTGGAAAAGAAGACTTCATCAAAACCATAAAGGGAGTAGGCTATATTATCAAATGAATTTTTTTAAGTACTTAGAGAGTAAACGGTTTTTTTTACTGTTTTACGCTGTTTTAATGCTATTTGTGACATTAATGATGGTGGTAAGCATTGACGAAGAAGAAATGACCAGCAATATTTTGTACACCAATTTTGGGGGCGGAATTTTTTTATCTGTATATATTGTTGGCGGATATTTTTATCGAAACCCTTTTTATAAAGAATTGAATAAATTAATAAAAAGTGATGTAAAAGAAATATTTGCATTAATTCCCAAACCACAAAGCCATGAGCAAAATTTATTTATTCAGCTTTTAGAAAAGCAACATGATGAATATCTTGAAGAACGTGAACAACTGCATAATGAAAAGAGCGATTATCAAGATTTTATTATGTCCTGGATTCATGAAGTAAAACTTCCTATTACTGCATGCCGGATGCTCATCAAAAACAGCACAGGAAAAACAAGTGATTACCTTGCCAATAAATTTGAGGATGAACTAATCAAAATTGATAATTATGTTGAACAGGCGCTTTATTACTCCCGTATTGATTCCTTCTCCAGAGATTACTTCATTACTGAAGTATCATTAAATCAAATCATTCTTGAAAGTATAAAAAAATACTCCAAAATATTTATTAATAAACATATCCGCTTTAACATGTGGGATTCCCAGGAATTTATATATAGCGACAGCAAGTGGCTTGGATTTGTCATAGATCAAATTGTAACTAACTCTTTAAAATACACAAATGATGGAGGAATGATTTCATTTATCTTTGAGGAGGATCATCGAGAGAAACGGCTTATCATTCATGATACCGGGCTTGGAATTAAGCTTGAAGACATAAATAGAGTATTTGAAAAAGGGTTTACAGGTTCTACAGAAAGAAATCATTCAAAATCCACAGGAATCGGACTTTATCTGGCTAAACAACTGGTTTTGAAGTTAGGACATGATATATCTATTAAGTCAAAAGAAAACAAATACACAAAGGTAATCATTCATTTCCCTAAAAATAATAATTACTATAGCATGAGTTAAAAACAACCCATGAATCCATGGCATAGCACCAACAAGGGACTCATGGGTCGATAAAATAAAGACAATCAGGCTTTCGACTTCACCAAAGCCGGCGGGGAATAGCTGTCCAATAAGGTTTTGTCCGCCAAAACAGGACGGGTCCGAAACTGTTCCACATCCCATTCGGACACCCACTCTTTCCTTTCCTGTTCGGTACTTCCCTGTACAATCAGCCCGATCAGGGTATGTGCATGGTCTGGAAGCATGGCCCACCGCAACAGTTTGGCCGCAAAAATCTCTTTCAAACGGGCTTCCAATCTCGATCTGTTTACCTGTCCATACACTTTCAACCACATAAACCGGGTTTGAATTACATCTTCACCCGTGAGGACCCAGGGATTGGTTAAGCAGACTGTTTTTTCCTCAAACAGGGTCTCCGTATTCAGCAAATCCTCAACCACTGCGCTTGCAGTAGGTTTTTGCCCGGCGCCTTGTCCGACAAAAGTCAGGTCCTGGACATAATCCCCTTCAATGGTTACAGCATTATAAACATCCCTGACAGATGCCAGCGAATCATAGAGCGGCACCAACGTGGGATAAACGGAACAGGAGACAGGCCCGCTTTCGCCGAACTGTTCGGCCTGAGCCAGCAGTTTTACAGAATAGCCAAGCATTTCAGCCAACTGAAGTTCCTGCGGAGTAATATCCGTAATACCCTGCCGGGGAATTTCAGAGACAGGAACATGAACCTGAAAAGCAAGCCGCATCAGAATCGACAGTTTGTAGACGGCGTCCAGTCCTTCTACATCCGCAGACGGATCCGCCTCCGCATACCCATTTTCCTGGGCATCTTTCAAGACCTCCGCAAACGAATGCCCTTCTTCACCCATTCTGGTCAGGATGTAATTGGTTGTCCCGTTCAGGATCCCGTAAAAGCGATAGATCCGGTTGGCCCTGAGAAAATGGCGTAGCGTGCTGATGACGGGAATGCCGCCTCCTACACTGGCTTCATATCGAAACTGGACGCCGTATTGCCTGGCAAGTGACTCCAGTTTCTGTCCATGTTTTGCAATTAGTTCCTTATTGGCCGTAACAATATGACACCCGTTGGCCATCGCTTCTTTAATATATGAAAAAGCAGGTTCCACCCCTCCCATAACTTCGATCAGTACATCCGGCGCCTGGGCAAGCACTTGTGAAAAGTCCGTGGTTAACACCTCTTTCACATGATCCAGATTCCGTTCCTTGTCAGGATTTTTCACCAGAACAGAGCTGATCTGATACCATTTTCCGGTTTTTCGGGCAATCACATCCCGGTTTTCCCTGATCATCTTCCACACGCCGCTGCCAACGGTTCCCAGACCCAACAACGCTACCTTTACTTTTTTCATTATTTCACCCCAATTTTCAGATCCCAAAATAAAAAAATCTCTTCCAGATAAGAAGAGTTGTTTTTCATGTACCACTGATCTCCTTATCTTTCAGCGCCAAACAAACGCTGCAGGAATTGGCACCTTCCGGTAAGCATGCAAACTTTACCGAGGTTGCCGGGTTTCATCGGGCCAGTCCCTCCACCACTCTGGATAAGAATACCTGATATGCATTTTTCAAGAATATTTCTGTATATTATGAAGTTCAACCTCCTGTTTGTCAAGAAGAACTTTCCCTGTTGCATCAGATAACCTGATTTCTCAGGACACCCAGCCGTTCAATTTCCAGTTCTACAACATCTCCGGGTTCCAGCCAGCGATGTACATCCGTACCCAGTTCCAGGATGCAGCCAGTTCCCACGGTACCCGAGCCGATCACGTCTCCGGGAAGCAACTGGCAATCCTGTGATGCTCTTTCAATCATTTGCGCAAAACTCCAGTAAAGTGTTTTTACATTCCCGGATGAAACCTGCTGTCCATTGATCCGGGCGCACATGTCAAGATCCCAATGCTCACCAAAGCGTCGGTCTTCCAGTTCATCCGGGGTAACCAGGCAAGGTCCCATCGAAGTGGCAAAATCCTTTCCTTTTGCCGGCCCCAAACCAACCGCCATTTCCCTGCGCTGCTCATCCCGCGCACTCCAGTCATTCAAAATCATAAAGCCGGCGATATGCTCCATGGCCTGCTCCCGGGGAATATCTCTTCCTTTTTTTCCAATGACACAGGCGATTTCCAGTTCAAAGTCAAGTTGGTTTGTATATTTCGGTTTTCTGATCAAGGAATCATGGCCTTTTATTGCGTGATGATTCGAAAAATAAAAAACAGGAAGCTCATACCATTCAGGAACCATGGGAAGTCCCCGTTTTTGGCGGCAAGTCTTTACATGCTGCTCAAAAGCGTAAAAATCTCGAAAACTTGCAGGCACCGGTACTGGAGCATACAATTGTGCTTCTTCCATACGGATGGCAATCGGTTCCCCTTCGATTTGCAAAGAACCGATATTTTCTTGCTGCAGCCATTTTTCTATTTCTCTCAATGCCTTAAACTCAGATTCTCCCCGCAACAAACATTGTCTCATATCTGTCGCAATTTCATGGGGAAATAAAAACCGTTTCTCAATTTCCAGCCACTTTTGGGCAAGACCCACATCAATAATGGATGAACCGATTACGATTCCCAGGCGGGCACCGGCAACTTCTTCCGTCTGGATATTCAGTTCATCTGCTTTAACACGGTATGTAACCAGTTTCAACACAGTCACTCCTCCAAGAAGGAATATTCGGACAAATACAGACTAACAACACTGTATATAAAAAGGGGCAGACTTTGCAGCTCAGGGAACAGGCTATAAAGTCTGCATGATTGGTACTTTCACGCGAAGTGTTTCCTGGGCAATCAGTCTGCCGGCATGCGGCGACATCAACGGCGTAAACCGTTCTGCCATCCGTTTTCTTTGCTGGCTGGACAAGAAAAACTTTTCCAGCTGAAACCTTATGGTCTGCGGTCTGGTTACCATCGCTACCCGATGGTGCAACAAATATTGCTGGTTTGCTCTCTCCTGTCCTGGCAAAGCCTCAAACAGAAACATTGGCAATCGCTTGGAAATCGCTTCGCTAATGGTAAGACCTCCGGGTTTGGTAACCAACAGGTCGGCAGAGGCCATCCACAAGGGAATATCACGGCGAAACGGTTCAATCCGTATATGCGGTTCAAAAACTTTTTTGCGCAGGCGGTCGTACAGATTCCGGTTATTTCCGGTTAGCACGACAAACTGCAGGGACCGCAGACAGCGAATTTCCTCAACAAGTTGTTCCAATGGCCCAAGCCCGGTACCTCCACCCATGATGAGCACAACCGGTTCATTTTCTGGCAAACCCAGCAGTTGTCGTGCTTCCTGTCTGGAAATTTCCTCATAAAATGCAGCATTGATTGGAATGCCTGTTTGATGCAAAGTTAACCCCGTTGTCCACTGAATCCGTTCCAACTGGCTTTGATTGAGCAAATATTTTGGAACAAACAGCGCATGCGGCAACCGTGCCAGCCAAATCGGGTGCAACTCGTAATCAGTGATCACCCCGACTGTCGGTATTTTCTCCCAATGTTCGGGACACAAAATCAAAGCAAAGGGATGAGTGGTAACAATTCTTGTCGGGCATTTCTCTTCCAGCATCTGGGCCATTTTCTTCCGGATGGACCACCCCATCTTCTCGATCACTTCGCTCGAAACATACCGAAACATCCTGTTATGATGAGTCCAGTCATACAAATAATGATACACTGCAGGAAATTTATTAAGCATTCCCTGATATCCAGATTGCAACAGGGGATGGAAGGTGCTAGGGATCAATTCCAGTAAATCAACCACCTCCGCTGTTACTGCAGGCATTTTTTCAAATTCGTACTTCAGTGCCTTTGCGGCAGCATTATGGCCGGTACCGAAGCCCATAGTCAGCAGTAATATGCGTTCGATGGTGCTCCCCTCCTTTAAAAACCCGTCTACCCCCACTGTCCTTTTCCCAATGATTCCAGTATATAAATCCAAACTTTTATTAAACAAAATTAAAGAAATTCATACCAGGTTAATGATCCTTTGCCAATTCATCCTGTGCCATTCGGACCATTTCTTTCACCATATGCCCCCCGATAAAGCCGCCAATCTTCCCGGCATCCTTTGCCCGGATGTCTCCATTCCCCGTTTTCTTCAGTGGAATATTCAACTGCTTGGCTACTTCCATACTTACGTCTTCCGGATGCCCAATATGCATTCCTGTTGCTTCACTGATGACCTGCTGTTTAAACTGATTCAATTCATTGCGATTTTTTGGTGATCGGGACAATCTTGACACCTCCTCGCAAATAGTATGCCCTGAGGAGGCAAGGTTATGAAGGACAACTATATTTTTATATTCTACACTTTTTTAAAACAGAGAGCAAAACCTTGACCACTCCCCATGCCGAAAGGCAGGGGATTCCCGGGTAATCTCCCGCAACCGGAAGAAATGAACCAGGCTCAAACCGTGGATTCCACGGCGATGAATCTTAAACCTTCTTGCAGAATGTTTTTGGCCGCATTCATGTCCTGATCGTGATGAACACCACATTCCGGGCATGTCCAATACCTTAGGTCCCAGGTTTTTCACGTCCTTGTTTCGATTCCCGCAACGGGAACAGAGCTCACAACTTTTACTTCATAAATACATGATTGCCTATACGCAATTTCGCGCTTTTTTCTGCTTTTTCTTCCATCCAGTCGGAAGTTGCGATCCGGGGATTATAGTAGTATACCGCCCCCTGCGTCGGATCTTCCCCCTGTATTGCTTTTTCGACTGCTTTCACCGCTTCCCGGTCAGGTTCCAGGTGAATCTGTCCATCTTCTACTGCGGTAAATGCATTTTCCTGGTAAATCACTCCTCGAACGCTATCCGGAAAATCGGCATGATCCATCCGGTTCAGGATAACGGCAGCCACTGCGACCTGTCCGTGAAAAGATTCCCCGCGTGCTTCGCTGTAGACTGCCTTGGCCAACAGCCTTTTTTCGGATTCGGAAAATTCAGACGTACGATCTCCTGCTGGTTGCTTGACGGACACTTGTTTCTGTTTTTGAACTGCTTTTTTTGGTTTTGATTTCGCAGTGGGCCGGATCGGATGCGATTCCACCATCTCCTGGCGAAGCATCACTTTACTGCGAATTTGTACTGACTCCGCTTGCTCCATCTGTGCAACAACCTTTTTATAGTCAACATGTCCAACGATCTTTCCGGGCTTGGCCGGATCTGCCATTTTGGCGTACCCCTTGTCCATTGCAATGGACAATACAATGACAGCCAGAAGCAAAATCCCCATCGCTGAAATGATTTTCGCAATATTCATAAAAACCCTCCCAATTTTATTGTGAGGTAAACAAACTCCTTTCAGGTACCTCCGTTATTCTAAGACAAGGAATTTTTAAACTCAATAGTAATTTATTGGATTAACCTTTCCCCAAGCCTAAACACAAGAGATTTCCGGGTAATCTCCCACACCGGTAAAAATGAACCAGGCTCAAACCATGGATTTCCCATGACGAGACATCTTAAACCTTCTTGCAAAATTTTTTGGCCGCATCCATTGACCCGATCGTGAACAACACATTCCAAGCATATTCAATGTCTCAGATGAAGGTTTTTCACACCTTTGTAATGGAAGATTGCTGGACAATTGGTAAATCTTTTCCTTCCGGTCAACTCTGGTCCGGCAGCCATAACTGAAATCTCAGAGACTGACAAACACGCCATCCCTACGAGCCCATCCATTAAAAAGTAAACCATTATGCCCAATCACAAGCCAAGCAATCACTGCTCTAACGCCCTGCCTAAGCAATCAAGGTTCCACACTGGTCAGAAATAATTCCGTCAATCGAACCTTCAATAGCTATCAACTGCATATGTCTTGCTTTGAATCCTCGGTTTAAGTCGTGGTTCTGTTCCATCATTTCTTATGTCATCTCTTTTACCAAATCAGAATAATGAATAAAAAAAACCATCCTTTTACGGATGGCTTTGTTCTTCCATTCCATCTCCATCAATCTGTTCCCATCCTTTTTATCAAACATTGTGTCATGACAGTTATTCGAAATCAGCTTCTCAAATAATCAGAAACAACTGTGATGAGTGCAATTACTTTAAAACAATACAGTTCTGCGCGCTTGGATCTTATCTTCGTTTGAATCGTTATAATATCTTCCCGAAGCAGGTACCGCACGTTCTCTTCCCCAATTTCGTATTTCTTCAATTTTTTCCGGACTAGTTTTAGAAAGGGGGACAATATTAAGAAAACTTCGCCGAAACAGATCAACAGTTACGCTTTCATCCCCATTAAGGTATGCACGTTTCACCACTTCCCGTACCGCTGCTTCTATATCGGCACCAGCAAAACCCTCAGACAGTTCCACTAACTCATCCATCAATGAATCAGCAATCTGCTGTTTTAATCCTTTTTGAACGTAAATGGAAATAATATCCCGTCTTTCTTCCGGAGTTGGTAAATCAACAAAAAAGAGTTCATCAAAGCGACCGCGACGCAACAATTCAGGAGGCAACATGGAGACATCATTAGCAGTAGCAACCACAAAAACTCTGGCCGTTGCTTCTTGTAACCAAAATAAAAACTGTCCTACCAATCTTGTCGTCACACCAGAACTACTGCCTGCTCCAGACAAGCCTTTTTCGATTTCATCAATCCATAATACACACGGAGCAACATGATCCGCAGTAGCAAGGGCCTGTTTTAGATTGTTTTCAGATTGCCCTACATATTGTCCTTGAATCGTCGCCAAGTCCAAACGGTATAAAGGCAATTTCCAACTTGCTGCAATCGCTTTGGCTGACAACGATTTTCCACATCCGGGCACCCCAACCAAGAGCACTCCGCGCGGCGGACGAATCCCTCTTTCGCGAAGATCAGCGGTAAGGAGCGGCCGTTCTTGATCCAACCAAGCTTTTAAACCAGCCAACCCACCCACCGACAAATCACGATCTTTAATCGGAATTCGCTCTAATCCGGAAATATCAGAAAAAATACGATCCTTGGCTTGCCTCAACTCATCCAGATCTTCGTTACGAATCTCTCCTTTTGCAAGCAACGTAGCAATTACGTTTTCCGCTTCAATCTGACTGATTCCTGTCAATATGTTGGCAGCCTCTTTTTCTTGAGGAAGTTTCCAATCAATTGGCATATGCCCACGATATGGATTGATTTGGTCTTGAATTATCTTCAACATCTCATCTTCATCGGGAAGATCCAATGTCACCGACATGCCTAATCGTTGCAAGGGAGGCCAAACTGATTTGTTCGTAATTACTATTATAGATCCGCTCTTGTTTGTAGCAAGTAATGTAGCATCATAAAAATGACGTGCTGCCTGTGTATCATCTTCCAAATCAGAAACTTCTGTCAAACAAAAAGTAAGATTTTTCCGTTGACCCATCTGTTGATTGATAAAATCAAGCGCTCCGTACAAAGACCGATCATCATGGACAGAACGCCCGGAACGAATCTCTCTCATCCCCTGGGACAGAGTATGTGTATATATGGGAACATTCAGCTCTTCCGCAATTTTTTTTAATGTATCTAATACTCTTCCTCGCTCTTCACTTCGTATGGTAATAAAAGGGATTCGGGCTTTTAAATATCTTGTAAGAGTCGCATGAAACGTTTTTAAATTACTCATGTTTTTCCCACCTTTTAAACTTGGTGATCGCCGGTTGATACGGTATTTTTTCCAAATAAACAGGGTTACTTTTTATAAAATATGCCAATTTGCCGGAGGGCTCATTTTGGGAGAATGAATCGACCAATTTTTTTTGTATTTCCTCGACTGCCTCATCCAAATGTCTATCCATTTCTTTACGTACTTCATCTGGAATAATAGTTAACTGGGAAACTTGCCAAATCTTTGTCAAGCGTTTTCGAAACAAAGAAATTGCTTTCATCCAATCTCCTTCGTTATATCCTCTTTTCAACACTTTTTGAAACTCTTCCGATGCCTTTGAAAAGCGCGAGGTGACTACATCTATAAAACGCTCGATTACACGATTAAACACTTCTGGCGTATCAGGCATTTTTCCCCGACACATGCGTTCCATTATCACTTCATCCTGTTCACCTTCTTCTAGCAAATCCAGGCATATCACCCAGTCCAAATAAATTACAGGACCATCATTCATCATTTCCACCTCGATTAATAAACTTCAATGGGGGTAACAAATCCCATTCAGGCAATTGCTTCGCCAACTGTTGCAGTTTTTCAGAAAGTGGTTCATTTTTGTTGATATGATCCACTTTCCTATTACCAGTATTCACACCAGGGTCAGAGAAGGGGGACGACATTCCATCCATTTTTTTGTTCATGATTCCTCTCTCCTTCAACTAATCACTTCTCTAGCTTTATCATATTCCCGAGAAAGCATTTCTTCCGCATTAATCTCTTTCAACAGATTTGGCAAATCGTCCGAATGATGATCCA